>JBAZQV010000017.1:0-16272 GCA_041645025.1 Candidatus Aenigmatarchaeota archaeon | reverse complement strand
AACTTTCTCCGCGACCTTTCGGAAAGCCAGCGGGCTGGCCTTTCTTTGATACAATCCATACAGGCAGTCAGCAAATCAGATTATGGAAGCCTAACCAAGGAGATTAAAAAAATCAATAACCAACTGAGCTGGAATATACCGATGGAGCGGGTTTTAAAAAACTTTGTTGAGCGCCTTTCCGACAGCAAAACCATCGTAAGGGCTATCATGGTAATTGACCAGGCCAACAAATCCGGCGGGAACGTGGAAGACACAATGGAATCCCTGGCAGCCAACATCGAGTCCATAAGGGATGCTCAGCAGGAGAAGGCCGTACTTCTGAATCAGCAAGTACTTATGATGTACGCAATTTTCTTCATATTTTTGGGTATAACCATTGCCCTGATAAAGTTTCTAATACCACTGCTTGAGGCGCAGGCCCAAACTGGCGGGTTTGGCGTACAGGGATTCAGTCCAAATCCGTGCAGTGTGTGCACAGAAAGTTCTGATTTCGAATGCACTGGATGCAAAACCTTTGAGGCCATAGGTACTGCCTTTGACCTGGGAAAATCCAATGACACGGCAACCTACTACAAATCATTGTTTTTGGCTATGATACTCGTGCAGGGCTTCTTTTCTGGGCTAATAGCAGGCCAGATAGGTTCTGATTCTGTGACTGTGGGTATAAAACACAGCCTCATAATGCTGCTCAGCGGCTTCATAATATTTATTATTGTCGTTAAGACAGGGCTTGTATAACATGATAACGTAGTCTAAAAAGCTTTGTAAAAATTATTTGGTGAAGGTGCTTTGATGAAGGGTGTTGTTGAAATAGAATTCGTAATTTCTGTGTTTGTCTTTATAACCACCGTATCTTTTGTGACAGGCATAGTCATAAGCAACCTGCCTGTCTTTCATAGCGCTTCAACAAGTGAAACACTGAAATCAAAGAGCTGGCAGTACTCTGAGATGCTTCTGTTTGACGAGGGAGCTCCTTTGGACTGGCAACTTCCTGATAAGGATATAAAACGCATAGGTTTGTCAACCGGCAGCAGATATTTTCTTGATGAAAGTAAAATAATAAAACTCTATGACTTATGTTCAGTGGGCTATGCTGCAGTAAAAGATAAGCTGGGTGTGGATACCAGAAATGACATAGTAATAGAGGTTTCCTATTTGGATGGCTCGCCTGTTGCAAGCTCGGTTACTGTATGCGGGCCAAATGTGATAACACAGATTAGGCCAAGTTTCCAGACAGTCAGGCTCGGTGTACTAAATACCGCCGACAGGCCAATAGTCCGTATTAAGGTAATTATAATTTGATTGGTGATAATGATGAAAGGATTTGCTAGGATTTTTGAAGCGATAATAGCGTCTGTGGTGATTCTTGCGTCGCTAACGTTTTTCTTTGTACCTAATATTCAGGCTTCGGGATGGGGAGACGCCATGATTCAAAATCTTGCCCAGGATGCCATTGAGAGTGCTTATTTTAACGGAACCCTCACACGTTATGTGAAAACTGACGACAGAGCACCACTCAATGCTTTCATGACTAGAATGCTGCCGCAGACGGTTGATTTCTCGCTGGAGGTGAGTAGAACTGTCAATGATATAATAAATATAGTATGCGTGGACTGTACAAATGATGACGTGAACGAATTGAAGGTAATACTCAATCCACTTGATTTCAGCTACAAGGAGCGTAACATAAGCATACGGGTACAGCCATTGGCGATGGCCACTAATTCTGTACCAGCTGATACGAACATACTATTCTTTTTTAACAAGGTCCTAATAAAAACCTATGAATCGAAGATAAATTCAACGCTTTCAAATGGCGGCTCTGTGGTCCTTCTAAGCGACCTTACACAGCAGGATGTGCAGGGAACTATAGGAACCATGTTCAACCTGACGTGGCTCGGCACGTCGTCATCTACAGCAGAATTTGATGATGTATATGACGGCAGTAAAGTGTCCCACTACGTTGCTCGCTACTATGCAAATAATTTCAAAAAAAACTTACCGGACATAGCAGCCGACACATTTACTTTTCACTATAGCAGTGTAAGAACTGAGAACGACCTGAAGAACATAGCAAAAACTCCTGGTCCTAATAGCAACGCATTTGTTCGTGCTAATTATGATATCGTCAATAGCAACGGGCGTTCTGTGTGGATTTCGGACTACACGAGAACAGATCATAACGATATATCTACAAAAGCCACCGACAATCTCACAAAAGCTTCTGTGATGTGGGCTAGCGGGGAGAAATTCAAACTGGATATGACAAAAAAATACCCTGCACCGGTGAACTTCAGGACTGGCATAATTGTGTTTGACGGGGATGTCTATGCGGTGGAACTCATTGTATGGCGTATCTATTTCTAGCGCTTATTCTAGTTTCACTATAAATCCTTTCTTGTTCCACTATATTGCATGTTCTGCATAAAATGCGGCCGTCCTGCAAAAATAGATAACTTCTGTGATGCGTGTTTTCTAGATTCTCAGGCACTTTTTGATGTGAAAAATTTTTCCATGGAGTACTGTGGTATATGTGGATTAAATCAGGATTCTATAAAGGAACAGATAGTGAGCTCCCTGAAGACGAAAAATAACATATCTAACACAAAGGTTTCAATTAAACTGGTTGGAAACAAAGCTCATGCCACGGTCACCTGCAGCGGTAGCATAAAGGGTCTACCAAAGACCGAAACAAAAAATATCATGGTAATTATCAGAAAAAAAATGTGCGCTATGCACGTAAAACTTTCTGGAGGCTACTACGAAGCCGTCATTCAAATACGTGGCAAAGACAAAGATAATATACTGAAATATGCTACCCGCCTACTTCCAAAAAAATCTATAAGTAGCATAGAAAAGTTAAAAGAAGGGTACAACATAAAAGTATTGCACAAAGCCAATGCGGCTGCAGCAGTCCGGGGTTTCAGGAAGAGATATGATGTAAAGGATTCGTACAAACTCGCTGCCAGTAAAAAGGGAGAAAAACTTTATAGAAACTATTATGCAATAAGGTGAGTATGTGAAGGCGTTAGATGATCTTGTTGGATTTTATATAAAACTAGGTTATACCGGATCTCGGCTCAAGAAAATCCTGGAAAAGGACAAAAATTATCAAAACCTTCTCAAAAAAAGAGTAAAACAAATATCTAATGCCGGCATAAGTAAACATGAACTTAAAAAATATGTATTACTGACAGACAAAGATGTTGAAATTCTAAAAATTTGTAATATGTTAGAAAAGAAGGCGAGCAACGAAGATAAATATATAATCAGATTAATTAAAACCCAGCTTGCAGAAGACTGGAGGACTCCTATCCTAAAGGAGCTTAAAAAACTGCAGAAGAAATATGGAATGTGAATTCATGTTCGAAGAACCCATGAGAATAAGGCAACCACGGCAGGGCGAAATACTAGGCGTCATAGAAGCCATGCTTGGCTCCAATAAACTAAGGGTAAGGTGTCAGGACGATAAAATAAGGTTGTGCAGAATACCAGGCAAGCTACGGAAGAGGGTATGGATGAGGGAAGGGGACATAGTACTGGTAAAGCCGTGGTCGATAAAGGGCGATGACCATGGTGATATATTAACAAGGTATACACAAACTCAGGTTTCGTGGCTGAGAAGAAAGAACATCTTCAGAATGAATTAGTAAATAAATATCTACGGGCTAACTCAAGTGAAAAACGTGACTTACAGGAGAATTTTCGATTCTCCTTGTATGTGACCAACTTCTGTAATTATACCGAATACTAAGTTGGTCAGCTATATAGAGTATCGGTAAACCGAGTTATTGTATCGTGTCATCTCTGTGGTTTACTATAAAAACCATAGTATTCATATTTTTCACAATGATAAAAAATATTAAGATCCCTGAGGAACGTATTCCTGTTTTGATAGGAAGATATGGCGCCACAAAAAAAGGCGTAGAGAAGAAGACGAAGACGAAAATTCTCATAGGGGAGGAAATAAGTATAGAAGGGGAATCGCTAGCTACGTTGGATGCAGAAAATATTGTCAAGGCGATAGGTCGTGGGTTTTCCCCGGAAATTTCTATGATGCTCATAGATGAGGAAAACACGCTGAGTATAATAGACCTGCCAAAGGGGGAACGTACACGGAAGCGGATTAGTTCCAGACTTATAGGCACTAATGGTAAATCAAGGCGCAACATAGAGCGTTTAACAGGCACCTATATATCTGTGTATGGAAAAACAGTATCAATAATAGGAAAATATCAGAATGTCGATATGGCGGGTCAGGCGGTAAAGAAAATCATAGAAGGCATACCTCACCGGTTCGTGTATGAATTTCTGGAGGGCAAGCAAAATGAGCGTGCGTAAAACAGCAGAAGACTTTGCAAAGGAGCAGAAGGAAATAAGCGTAAGCGAGTTTTTTGAAAAGAACAAGCATCTTCTGGGCTTTGATAATCCTACCAAGTCTCTTCTTATGGCTGTCAAAGAAGCTGTGGATAACTCGCTGGATGCGTGTGAAGAAGCTGGTATACTTCCAGACATAACAGTCAAAATTAGAAACACGAAGGAAGATGTTTATATTGTTTCTGTTTCTGACAATGGCCCTGGGATAGTAAAAGAGCAGATACCAAGAATATTTGGCAAACTTCTTTACGGATCGAAATTCCACAGACTCAAGCAGTCCCTAACTGCTGATGAACCTATAATAACATATATAGATCAAAAGGTAAAAATATTGCCAATAGGCGAATTTGTAGACGGGCTTATCGGCAATGAAGATGTAAAGGACGTTTCAGACTTTAATATAAAAGTTCCATCTTTCGACTGGAAAGAGCATAAATACAAGTTTAGAAATGTGAGCCATGTTATACGTCACAAAAGACAAAACGAAATCATAAAAATAAAATTAGGTACTAACAGGGAAATAAAAGTCACGGGATGCCATAGCTTGTTCTCTGTGCAGAACGGCAAGATAAGAGAAATAGAAGCCAGAGACTTAAAAACAGGGGATTTTATTGCTGTTCCGCGCTGCATAAATCCGCCAGAGGAAATTGTAGAAATAAATATTTTGGATTATTTAACTCTGGATGATATCAAAAATAACTGGTTCTATGTCTATGATATAGAAACATGCGTCTTCAAAAATCTACTCAAAAAAGCAAAAATTGTGCATAAAAAAACCGATAAAAGCAGAAAATATTACAGGATAGGAAATATCGATATACTAGATGGCAGCTGGAAACAATATATAACAAAACACTTCCTACCGCTGGGCCTTGTCATAAGACTAGGTCTTGCTAAAGATGTCAAAGACTGCGTACTTAAGTCATATTTCCACGGGAAAGAAACAAAAATACCAATATCATTTTCATTAGAACCGTATTTCCTACGCTTTTTAGGACTTTTTGTAGCCGAAGGGCATGTCGATAAAAGACAAATTGGTCTGACTCTTGGAAAGCATGAAGATGCCCTTATAGAAGAAGTTATAAATTTTGCAAGAAGAATCGGCGTTAACTTTACGCTTGAAAATAGAGACAGGTCAATAAGGATCAAAATTTTCGGCGGAATCTTAAGCACTTTATTGGAAAAATGGTGTGGAAAAGGCGCGCACAATAAGCATGTGCCGGAATTTATTTTCAGAGTAAATAATGAGAAAAGACAGTACTTCATAGACGGACTTTACCAAGGCGACGGTCACCACGTAAAAAATAGGAACTGTATTATGTTAAATACCGTAAGCAAAACGCTAGCAAATGAATTAATGTACCTTTGGATGATGCAGGGTGTTACATCGCACATCACAACACGTACAGGCAAAGGACTTGGCATCAAACCTTATCTTGGTTATGTTGTGTCTGTTTATGGCAATGATATAAACAAGTCACATGTATTTAGAACAAACAAACCTGTCAGAACCCGGTCGTTTAATTATAACTCTGCAAAATTACTAACACAAATAGAATCCGATATACTTCTTGTTAAAATAAAAAACATGGAAATAATAAAAGATGGCTATGATTTTGTATACGATATTTCTGTTCCGGAATGTGAGAATTTTGTAGGTGGATTAGGCGGTATTGCATGTCACAACAGTCGCGGACAACAGGGCATTGGAATAAGCAGCGTTACATTATACTCACAACTAACGACAGGCGTGCCTACAAAGGTGTGGTCGAAGGTAGAGAGCAAAAAGAAGACCCATTACTGTGAGCTTCACTTGGACACGACAAAAAACGAACCGGATGTAATAAAAGAAGAGGACATAGACAAAGACGTATTGGGCGAGCATGGCGTAAGAATTGACATGGAGATACATGGTCGTTACAGAAAGACTGTAGAAGACTATCTAAAACAAACTTCCATATCCAATCCTTTTGCAAAAATAGTTTATACTGCGCCTGACGGTACGAAGACAATATTTCCACGTTCGCTGAATGAATTGCCGAGTCCGTCGAAGATAATGAAACCTCATCCGCATGGCATGGAATTCGGCGTTTTGCAAAGGCTGCTTCAGAAAACGAGTTCAAGAACGCTTCTGTCATTTTTAACAAATGAGTTCTCTTCAGTCGGACAGCAGAGCGCAAAGGAGATATGCAAAACTGCCAAACTGCAGGAAGATATTAAACCGCAGGAGATGGACCGCGTATCCATTGAAAAACTCATAAAATCCATGCAGACGTCAAAGGTTCAGAGACCACCAACAGACTGCCTGTCGCCGGTAGGTGAGATTGAGCTAGAAAAAAGTCTGAAGAAAGAGTACCCTAACGCAGAGTTCATTACATCTATCAAAAGAGATCCGGAAGTTTACAGAGGTTTTCCCTTCCTTATAGAAGTTGGGATAGTTTATGGATTTCAAGAAGAGAACAAAAAGAAGAATGATGACGACGAAAGGCGGGAGGATTCCATAGAGCTCATAAGATTTGCTAACCGGGTTCCGCTTCTCTATCAACAGAGCGCTTGCGCGCTTACTGAAGCCGTGAAGGGCGTTGACTGGAGACGGTACAATATGCAGCAATCAGGAAGTAACCTTCCGGTAGGACCTATGAAACTTGTTATACATATATGCTCGGTGTGGGTGCCTTTTGTATCAGAAAGCAAGGAAGCGGTTGCATCATATCCGGAGATAATCAAGGAGACTAAACTTGCATTGCAGGATGCCGGACGTAAACTTGCCTCATTCCTGAGCGGCAAGAGAAGAGTGGGAGAACAGAAAAGAAGATTGCAGATGTTCGAGCGTTACGCCAATGAGGTTGCAAATGCGCTTGCAATCTTGTCAGGCGACAGCGAAAAAGATGTTGAAAAGAAACTAAGAATACTTATAGAAAGTCGTGTACATACGAAAAATACTGAAGATGGAGAAGGGGCTAAAAATACGGCTGGTAAAGCGGTGGGGAAGGACAACGAATAAAAAATAGGTGTAAACTATGGTAAAATTAGTAAAAAAGGAACTTGAAGGTCTTGGTCACAAGATAATACAGGAAATAGAGAAGAAAGAAAACCCTAACATAGAAATACCTATACGCGCGCTGTCGAATGTTATCTACGACAAAAAATTAGGACAGCTTTCCTTGGGCGACAAGACATCAAAGAGATATTACTTCAACGTGGCTCATGCGAAAAAATTCATGCAGACACTCATGGTTGCATCTTTCTCAAAACAACTAATAGATCAGAGCATACATGCCAGTATAAGAGATATGTTTTACAACCTCAAACGCACACTTCCAGATAGCGATGAAAACACTTTCGATGTTCAATCGGAAAGCGATCCGATTATTGTGGATCTGGAGGTGGCGCTGGACGTACTTCGTGAACAGCTGCACCTCACAACAGACCGGAAAGGAATAGTAGCTGGCAACGTTAAGATACAAGATCGGGGAGATATAATCGACTGGTCGAAGCTGGGAAGCGGTGGTTGGTCAATTCCAAGCACCATAGATGAAATAGACTTCAAAAAAGTGGATGCCGAGAAAGTCATTGTTATCGAGAAGAATGCCGGCTTTGAACGGCTGCATGAGGACAAATTCTGGCAAAAGCAAAACTGCATCCTTATCGGTACAGGAGGACAACCCAGTCGCGGAACTCGCCTACTTATCCAAAGATTGAATAGCGAGTTCAAACTGCCGGTCTATGTCATGACGGATGCAGACAGTTATGGTTTCTATATTTATTCTGTAATAAAGTCCGGTTCCATAAGCCTTGCTCATGTATCGGACAGAATATCAACGCCGGAGGCAAAATTCATAGGACTAACAATATCCGACATCTATGAGTATGATTTGAAGAAATGTACCATCAAGGCGCGGGAACTGGACATAAAACGTGCCAAGGAATTGCTCAATTACGATTGGTTCAAGAATCCAAAATGGCAGAAGGAAATAAACCTTATGATAGAAAAGGGCATCAAAGCAGAAATAGAAGCACTCTCCCATCGTGGCCTTAAATTTATGTCGGAAGAGTACCTGCCGGACAAGCTCAAGAAGAAGGACTTTTTGGACTAGGCTTCAATTATTTTTACTCTATTATTCTTGACGAAAGCCACCTGATTTTCTTTTATTTTTATATATTTGTATTTAGTTTTTTTCAAACCTTTCAAAACTTTCTCATAAGGCTTTGAATATTTTTTATTCCCGAAATGAGGCAGAGGTATAAAACTAACCAGATTAATTGCTTTGAACGATTTGAGCTTTGCTTTGGATGGATCGTCCAGAAATCTTATAGGCCATATGTCCGGACCTGCGACAACCGCTCCTGCGCTTGATCCTACATAGGTTACTTCATTTTCGGTTAGCTTCTTTATTATTCTATCAAAGCCGCTTTCTCTTATTTTCTGAAGCAAATAGAAACTGTTGCCACCTGCTACGTAAATTACTTCAAAATTTTTGAATTCTTTTAAAGAAACTCTTCTTTTGAGATCAATTTCCGTTATATCGAAACCCTTTGCGGCCAATCGAATCTTATCTTCTTTGATCCACCATTTATTCTCATAAGTATCTGCTGCGGTTGGAATGAATGCCAAATTGCCGCCCTTAACGGCCTTTTCTATCAGAGCAGATGCATCAGAAGCCAATAATATGCTTGTCATAATTTAACATAACCAATCACTTTTAAATATTATCTAAAATGTTATTACTTGAAATGCCCCTGTAGCTCAGACAGCTTTTTCGTAAAGGCTGGAGAAATAGGTAGAGCGACAGTTAACTTTCCTAAGGAAGGTTAGTCGGAACTGTTAATCTGTAGGTCCGCGGTTCGAGCCCGCGCGGGGGCGCTGGGAAGATAGCTCAGCTCGGGAGAGCACACGCTTAGGATAAGATTGCTTTCCTAATGTGAAGCTGAAGACCGTGACATAAGTTAATTTTTAACTTGTGCGGGATCTGTCGGGGGTTCAAATCCCCCTCTTCCCATCAAGGCTTTTTTAGCTCGATTTAATTTATATGGATTTGAAAAACTTATTTCTCTTACCCATTTATCGAGATTTTCGAATCCATTCAAAGGGACTTTGTATGTTGTTCTTTTGCTTAGTTTTGATTTGTATTTCCATATTTTCGCTACTCTGAATCCATTTTTAGTCAGTATTCCATGTAATTGCAATGCTAGCTTAGGACTCGAGGTGGTTATTTCAATGGATGGATATTTTATAACTCCTGGTTTTTTAGCAACAAAAATAGACCCATCTGTATCTACGATTCCTCTTATACTATGTTTTACTAGACGCCACTCTTTTGTTATACACTCTGGAATTACTATATTTTCACTTTTATCAATGCCATGAGCTAGTCCCAATCCATTAATTAAAAAATCTGAAATCTCTTTAGATCCGAATGCAATTCTAAGGCCCTTGTTTCTTTCTTTGATCGTAACTTCCTTTTTCCAAACTTTCCTTATTAATTCTTTAACATATTCGTAGTAATCTTTATCTGTTATAGGACTACCTGTGAAACCTATGATATATTTATTTTTGTTGGTATAGATGTATCCGTCCCCAATTAAAATTCCTACAAACTCTGCAAGTTCTGGTGTTAATACCATTTAATCGCCTATAGACTTCAATACTCTATAGATATAGAGCTCTAAACTATATAAAGGTTTATGTTATAGAATATTCATGCCAAAGAAAAAGGGGTTTACACCTGACAAATATAAGGAAGAGATATTAAAAATGCTGAAAAACTATCCTTTCATGTCTACGTCGGAAATTTGTGACAAGCTAAATATGGGTTACGAAACCGGGCTGAAATACATAGAGCAATTACACAAAGAAGGTAAAATAAAACAGCGTAAAATCGGAAACAGGCAGTTCTGGTATATCTGACACCTCTTCCCATCTCTTTATAAAATTCCAGGAAAATATATAATCATGGGCTATAGCTATTCTCCGCAGTCAACGGACGAAAGAGCCAGGCAATTCTTCAGCAAGAGGGGAAAACATCTCGCAATAGTAATTGTCGTGGCCTTTCTCTTTGTGGTTTTCTATACAACAGGGATTGCAATGACCACATACGCCACTTATAGCAGGACTGTTGAACAACAGTTGAACGAAACTAGGGTGAATCTTGCTAACGTACAGACAGAGAAGAATTTGTGCCAGGCTTCGTTAGAAAACACCAGCAACGACCTGAAACTGTGTCAAACTAATGTTAATTCTATAACTGCGCTGCTCGACAGCTGCGATAAAGAAAAAACTTTGCTCTACACCAATGTAAATAGCCTCAACTCTTCTCTTAATAATTGCAAAACAGAAAAGGCGGCGGCAGCCCAGTCCTTCAAGCAGTTCATAAAGAACTCGGTCAAAGCCATATGCTGCAGTTATGGGGATGTACAATCTGGTGCTGCAAGAAAATGGAGTATGGTAAATGACAGTATCATATGCACCGGCGAATACACAGTCGACTGCGCCACAGGTGAAACGAATTACTAAGTAAGAGCGCTGCATATGGCGCTTCTGTACGAAGGTTTTGATGGCATTATCTAGTGAATACATAACAGTGAGGACGAGAGATGAACCCTGCTTCCATCTTTAGCAACAGGGTTTCTTTTTGTAGCTTTTTAAACTTAAGGCAAAAACAGATAGTAGAAGTGGGCATAGAGGACCAGTTTTCTGGTGCTCGTCTAGCTTCTCGTGATTATTATGTCAAAGAAAAACAAAGTGGACAAAGAGCAAAATACCGAAGATATAGAAAGCAAGGAATACGTTGAGCCTGAGCCAGTCAAGGTCGTAGTAGATACGCTGCTCGAGGAGGACAAGGTAATAGCTGTCGAGAACCGCGAGCACATCTATGAACCGGGTTATTATGGCAAGGACCTGGGTGAGAGGCTTGAACTTGCACTGGTAGAAGCGGTTCTGCTTCTGAAGCGCGGCAGGATAAGGGTGTTTTCCCAAGGCAAACAACTCACGTTCAAAGATCTTTATGATCATGCATGTTCTCTGGATAAAAGATTCACGCATAAGTACCGTGTCTATGAAGACCTGAGGGAAAGAGGCCTTCTCGTCCGCACAGGCTTCAAGTTCGGCTGCGACTTCCGCGTATATGAAAGAGGCGTGCAGCTCAAGAAAGGGCCCAAGTCGGCAAAGGAGCACACAAAATGGATAGTTTTCTCGGTGCCTGAAGATTTTACAATGTCATTTGCCGAGCTTTCGAGATCTGTCAGGTTAGCACATAATATACGCGCTAGGATGTTGTGGGCGGTTGTTGATAACGAGTCAGATGCGACCTATTACGCAATAACGCGTCACAAGCCCTAAGAAATTTTAGACCATAGGTGATTTTATGAAAGTAAGAGATATAATGGTAAAAAATGTCGTCTTGGCAAATTCCAGCGAGACTGTTTCTTCAGCATTCAGCAAAATAAAGAAACATAATATAAATCAGCTGCCGGTAGTGGATAACAACAACTATCGTGGTATGTTCACATTGAAAAATGCTGTGACGAAGAACATGGACATAAAGACGGCAAAGTGCGGCAATCTTATAATCAGCACGCCAAGCCTGGCAAGCGAGGATACGTTAGAAAACGCCGCCCATGCCCTATTAAATTCTGGCATGAGAGCTCTACCGGTAATAGAAAACAATAATGTAGTAGGAATAGTTTCAGAATCCGACATAATTTCTTCCATTGAAAGAATTTCCAGTGACCTTCTTGACATGGAGATTGGAAAAATTGCAACCGAATGTGACTACGTTGCAAAAAAAGATAAAATAGGGAGAGTTAGGAACCTCATGATTTACAAAAACGTCTCACGTGTTCCTGTTGTTGAGCAAAATAAAATAATTGGTGTAGTTAGGTCAATTGATCTTATAAAATTACTCGAAGGCAAGGAATCAATGCAATTCCGCGGCGGCAAGCCTCACGGAAAGGCTGCGAAGGAAAAAATAAATATTGAAGATACCCTGGTTGAAAGTATAATGCATTCTCCAGTTGTTGTCAGCAGTACAACTCAGTTAAAGAGCGTACTAGCTTCCATGAAAGAATATGAAGAAGCCATAGTTTCCAATGGCAGTGTAAAGATAATAACACCAAAGGATATTCTGGAGCTTATTGTAAGCAGACCGGCAACCGAAACTCATGTTCAGATAATCGGTCTTGACGACGAGAACCCGCAATTTAAATTAAAAACACAGCAAGCTGTTGACGACTTCATGAAAAAAATGGATAAGATGGTTGAACGTATACAGTACTTGTTCGTGCATGTTGAAAAGTCCCACAAAGGCGGCGCGAGACAAGAATACTCCATACGTGCAAGATTTGGCACGCCTATGGGCATGTTTGTTGCAAAGGCAGAAGGGTGGAATCCCGCAACAGTTGCCCAGGAACTCATGAATAATCTCGAGAAGGAAGTAATCAAGAAATGCGGAAAAAGGCGCACTGACATCAAAAAGCGCCGATTGCTGAGCAAAGGACGATAAAATGAAAAACCTTGCGCCTAAAGTTTTCAGGCAAAGGCTTCTCATAGAAGGATTTTTCAGCATAAAAGTAACGAGAAAAACCGTAGAACAGTATTTTAAAGAGATAACAAAAAATCTCGAATTAAGAACATACGGAAAGCCGATAATTTTTTCTCCGGCCGGCATTGGAAAGAAAGAAAACCAAGGCTATGACGCCTTTGTTCCTCTGATTGATTCTGGCATATCTATCTATATATGGGGAAATGCAAAGTTCTTTTCCGGAATAATTTATACGTGCAAGGGGTTTGACGAAAAAACTGCTGTAGAGACTACAAAGAATTTCTTCAAAATCAAAGAAATAGCTTTCAGTTCGTTTTAATAACGAAGACAAAAAAGAAAAAATAGCTGCTAAAATCAGATGTCTCTTCCTTTTACCGTGCTGCGTCGGTTTGCTTTAGCACGCTCCACTGCTCTGTCTACAAGGCGCATTACTTCCCTGCTAAGAGCTTCTGCTGCGTCTCCTCCAAGGTTCACTTTCTTCTTTTTTGCATATTCTCTAACTTTGCTCTTTACAACAAGCATTTCTACTTTTGCCATTTTTTTTCCACCTCTTTTTATTATATTCAATATTATTAAATTACTTCAGCGGCGTACCGAGACTTTCTAATTCCTCGCCGTCGAAAAATCTCTGCAATACGTCTTGCAGGTTTGTAATCTTTACCCTTATCTGTTTCATGGAATCGCGGTCCCGAAGTGTTACTGTCTTGTCTTCCATTGTGTCGTGGTCAATAGTTATCGATGCAAGTACGCCTATCTCGTCCATGCGCCTATAGCGTCGACCTATGCTTCCGGAGTCGTCATAAAATACGGAGAACCTTTGTTTCATTAGTGCCTTTACCTCCTCGGCTTTCTTATCAAGTCCATCCTTGTTCACAAGCGGGAAAACCGCACAATCAAACGGTGATAATACACGTGGGAAGGCAAAAAATGTCCTCTCCTTGTCTTCTCTATAGGACAGTTCAAGAAGTGCATAAATATTTCTGTCAACACCAAAACTTAGCTCAAGGACATGGGGTACCAGCTTCTTGTTGTCGGCGAAGACTGAAAGGTCCTGCTTTGAAAATTTCTGGTGACCCGACAAGTCGTGGTCGGTTCTATAATGAACTCCACCGACTTCTACGAAGCCGCCGAGGCTCTCCAGTTTTATTTCTATATCCCAGTGGTACTTGTTATAGAATGCCTTCTCCTCATCTGACAGCTCACGGAACCTGAATATTTCTTTTGGTATTTTTAACACATCGAGGAAGAATTGCTGAACCTTTGCCATGTGAAAAACATAAAATTCCGGGAGATGTTTTGTCATTTCCTCGCAGCTGACTTGATCCACCTTTCCTTCGTCACGGTTTCTCACCGGGTATATGAGAAGTTTATAGTCCTTAACGTCTGTGAATTTTGGGTGTTGTTCTATTTTTTCCGAATCAAAAAATATCTGCAATTCAGCCTGGGTAAATTCACGCATCCTTATCAAAAGGTTGCGGGGACTTATTTCATTCCTGTAAGCCTTTCCTATTATTGCAAGCCCGAGCGGCAGCTTCTTGCGTAAACATTCAAACTCACGGTTGAAATTCACATAAGCCCCCTGGGCTGTCTCTCCACGCAAATAGGCTTTTACATCGTTACCTATCATTACCGGAAACATCAGGTTAAGGACGCCAATCTCTTCCAGCAGTCCTTTGCATTTGCTGCATTTTATATTATGCTTCTTTATCACTTCGGCCAGGTCGTTGGGTGATATGCCTTCAAAGCTCTCCTTTAGCTGCTCCTCCAGCAGCTTGTCAGCTCTTTCCATGTTTCCGCATTTTTTGCATTTTACTACTGGATCCACAAAAGACTCAACATGCCCAGAGGCCTGCCAGACTTTTTCATGCATTATCTCGGTGGGTTGTATTTCAAAAAAATTGTCATCCAGCCCAAGAAAGAATTTTCTCCAAATATTTTCCCATTTGTTTTTAAGTGCTGTTCCGAGGTGTGCGTAATCATAAAATCCCGATAGTCCTCCGTAAATTTCAGAAGATTTCCAGAAAAAACCACGCCGACGGGCTATCTCCTCGATCTTGTTTTCTTTCTGCATGATACCACTTTTTCTAATTAATTTTCTACTTTAAAAATTAACATATACTTCTTTGCCGAACGGACTTATATCTCTTACCCTAAAGAACCTATAAAACCACAAAAAAACAGAGTGATAATATGTACGCTTTAACAGAAGAGGGAATAAAATATCTGAAACATGGCCTGCCAGAAAAGAGGCTTATAGAGCTGCTGAAAGAGAAGAATGGCCTGTCGATGAAGGATGCTGCAAAGTGGCTGGGTGGAGAATTTGCCGTAGCTTTTCAGTGGTGCAAAAAATACAAATGTATAACTATAACAGACGGCAAGCTGATGCTGGTTAGTGATGTGTCAGGCGAGATTAAGCACCAGGAGAACGCATTAAAGGAAATTGCTTCGGGAAGGGAACCTGAACCAGATGTATTGCAGATACTTGTTCAAAGAAAGCTGGCGGAAAAGGAGAGCGAAGGCATAGTAAAGCAAGCGGAAAAGTTTGTCGGCAAGGAAATAACAAACCTGAATACAGAATTGATAAAAACCGGCATGTGGAGAAAGGTAAAACTCAAGCCTTACAATGTCGAAGCCCGCGGCAAAAGAATATACATAGGAAAACAACAGCCTTACAACCGCTTTCTGCAGGGCGTCCGTCGCAAATTGGTTGAGATGGGCTTCCAGGAAATGAAAGGCCCTACCATCGAAACGGAATTCTGGAACTTCGATGCGCTGTTCCAGCCGCAGAATCACCCAAGCCGCGATTGGACACAAACATATTCTCTCAAAAACCCGAAAGAAGGTGCACTACCAAACAAAGCGCTTGTGGACAGGGTAAAGGCTGCGCATGAAAATGGTTGGACCACCGGCAGCAGTGGATGGGGTTACAAATGGGACCCGACAAAAGCTGCTCGCCTGATGCCAAGAGCTCATGGAACTGCTCTTTCTGCAAGGACATTGGCAAACGGCCCAGTCATACCAGGAAGATATTTTGCCATATCAAGATGCTACAGACCTGACATAATAGACATGACCCATGGCGTGGAATTCAACCAGACAGAAGGTATTGTGATTGATGAATCTTTGACATTCAAGAATCTACTTGGTGTGCTCAAACAGTTTGCTGTTGAATTTGCCGGAGCTGAGAAAACAAAATTCTTACCAGACTACTACCCATTTGTAGAGCCTGGAGTACAAATGTCAGCAAAGCATCCGAAGCTAGGTTGGGTAGAATTGGGCGGGGCTGGAATATTCAGGGAAGAATTGACAAAGCCGCTTGGAGTTGACGTGCCTGTGATCGCCTGGGGTCTTGGCA
>JBAZQV010000069.1:0-2902 GCA_041645025.1 Candidatus Aenigmatarchaeota archaeon | reverse complement strand
TATGATAGCCAGAGTTGCAAGAAACGGTGGGAAATATATTAGGAATTCCCAAAGTTGCATCGGATTTATGCTGTTGACAAGTATGTAGCTGTAAGAACCTAGATAGAAATAAGGGTAAATCCACTCTGGTGGTCTGTAAAACCCATCAGGAGCCATCTGATAAATATCATGCAGAGGCAATATGCCATTATTTTGTACAGTCTCGTCCATCCATCTGTAAAACACGTATGAGTCTATGTTACGTAAATAAGGCCATCTATAATCTATGAGACGTACATACATGCTTAGCGTCATCATCAGTATTATCGCAATTACGACCCATCTGTTTGTTACCAAATTCCTTATTTTTTTAGATTTGTTCTTCTCGTCGCCATGAGCATACAAATAGTAAATAAAAGCGCCAAGTATTGGCAAAACGATAGCAATCAAGATCCACTTTTTTGGTTTTTTTGATTTTATTATATCTGACATTGACCAGACAAGTGAGGCTATCCAAATACCAATCAGCGCTAAAATAAACGTGGCAAGCACGCCAACTATCTCATGTGTCATTTTTAACAACCAGTATATAGTACCTTTTTAGTGCTAATTCTAGTGGAAGCTTTAAAAGCTTCCTTACTTTTTCCTGCCAACTGCAATGTAATTCATGCCAAGCTCAAACTTCTTGGAAACAGTTATATCAAAGCCGTTTGTTTTAAGCAGTTTCTCCACCTTCTCCTGTGAGAAATATTGCTTATGATCCTCAGTATTTTTTTCCTCTGTCAAACCAAGATTAACAAGAAACTCCCAGAAAGGTTTTGCCCGTGCCATGGGAGTGGTTATAATTATTACGCCACCTTTTCTTAGAACCCTTCTGCAGTCTGTAAGTACTTTCTCTGGTTTTTCGAGGTGTTCTATAAAAGCTATCATAGTTACTACATCAAAAGACGCGTCTTTGAAAGGAAGTTTCTGGCCAATGCGTATTTTTTTAATTATTATGTTGTCGCTTTTTGCGTTTTTGACGGCGATATCAACACCCATGCCGCTTTTTATTTTTCTTTGAAGGCCGCTAAGAAGATAGAAATCGTCACCGCAGCCAATATCGAGCACAGAAGAGCCTTCTGGAACGTATTTCATAACTTTTTGGTTTCGTATTACCCTGAAGAACTTTACAAAAAATTTTGCCATAAAAATACCATCTGAAGAATCTTATTTAAGCTATTTTCCCATAGGTTTTGTATGTTTTTGTCAATAATTATACCAACCATAAACGAAGAGAAATCTATTGGAAGCACAATACGCAATATTCACAAATGTCTGAAAAGCGTAAAGCACGAGATAATAATTGTGGACACGAATTCTACAGATAAGACTATAGAGATAGCAAAAACACTTGGCGCGCGTGTAGTGAACGAACCCAGAAGGGGTTATGGTCAGGCTTACAAAACTGGTTTTAAGCATGTTCGTGGCGACATAATAGTAACACTGGACGCTGACTCCACATATCCAGTAGAAAGCATAATGAAACTTGTGGACAGACTTAAAGGTGCTGATTTTGTAAGTGGATTGAGGCAGCGCTCAGAAGGCATGAGTCTTCTGCATCGGTTTGGCAACTGGTCCATTACAACATGTGCCAATGTCCTATTTTTAAAAAACTTCAAGGACTCTCAATCAGGAATGTGGGCATTTAGAAAAAGTTTGTTGAAAAAGATGAACCTTACCAACAACAGCTGGCCATTCTCCGGAGAGATAAAAATAGAGGCAGCGAGAAATGGACGATTCGTTGAGGTGCCAATTATTTACAGAAAAAGAAGGGGCGAGTCAAAGGTCAGGAGCTGGAAGGTTGGTTGGGAAAATATAAAATTCCTTTTCATGAAACGTTTTTCCTAAAACATCGGTGTGTAAAGAATCGGCGTGCTTATTCTCTCCGTCACATGGAGAACTATCGAACCAGCCATAAGGAGCACAAAAAGTGCGTACACTACAATTATGCCGTACTTTAAAAATTTGTTTTTGTCGTCGACAAGGGAAAGTGCCATGAAAGCTGGGAACGCCATAAGGAAATAGCGTGTGGCACCGAAAAGATTTGATGATACTATTATGATTAACAAGCTGAGAACATAGTATATTGTATATTCATGTTTTAACTTTTTGTAAGAGACATAAGCAAGCACTATGAACGCTACCGTTATCAACAAAGTATAAACGTGATACGCCACATTTATCAGTGTGGTGTCCATAAATATGGCACGCAGTGAAAACTCAAAGCCTGTCCATGGTAAGCTGAGCTGCTTTCCAAACATGACAGCAGATTTGAACTGTATCAAAGGGTCGCCTGTAATGAGGTACTCATAAAACATAAACGTCGCTAAACCGACAGGTATTCCGAGCAAGTACAAAGCTTTTCGGCTTATTTTGCTTAGCTTGAAATCGACCGTTCTCATGTACATATAGGCTACTGGTATAAGCAGCAGGGCTCCCTGCATTCTTGACAAGGATACAAGAAAACCGAATATGCCAACAGCAATCCAGTTCTGTTTTTTGGCAAAGTAAAACATCGAGACTGATAAAAATAGGAAAAGCGCTTCAGTATACATCATCGTGAAATAAAACGCTGTCGGGAACAGAAGCATATAAATTATGGTCTTCGATGCTGCCCGCTTTCCAAGTTCATCCCTTACCAGCAGCCAAAGCATTGTCACT
The DNA here is from genome assembly GCA_041645025.1 of Candidatus Aenigmatarchaeota archaeon. Lineage (GTDB taxonomy): Archaea > Aenigmatarchaeota > Aenigmatarchaeia > GW2011-AR5 > GW2011-AR5 > GW2011-AR5. The sequence continues at coordinate 220 of JBAZQV010000069.1, read as the reverse complement.
GCGAAAAATGAAGCTATGTTTGCTATGAGGAACGCAGCTAATGGGTAGCCGATGAAGCTAAAGACACGTATCAGCAACGGGTAGAGTGGATACCAGTGATAGTTTCCGGTGCGATAGCTGCCGAAATCTGCTGTGTATCCATACTCTGCTATATACAAGTAAGCTGTGGCATCGTACTGGGCAAACGGATTAAGAAATATATTATCTGTTACTTTTTCTG
>JBAZQV010000016.1:0-17498 GCA_041645025.1 Candidatus Aenigmatarchaeota archaeon | reverse complement strand
ACCCATCTCAAAGGTATCGCTTTTTGTTATGCGCATACCGCTCTTTACAGGCTGCATAGCAACAACAAGTCGAACATCATCAAATTCTGCAGGCGTCTGGGATTTAGAATTTGCTTTTATTTTCAATTTGATATCCTTTGGTAGCTTTGCCCATTTTTCACCAACAACAACACGAGAAGAAGATTTTTTATAAAAACGAAGGGCACAAACGAAGAGAGAAGGAGCATCAAGAACTGTTACCGTCTTAAAAATAACCTTGCCAAATGTTGGCGACTTATTGTTTTGATCAACAAGCTGCACGTGCGTCATGCCAGCTTTCCATCCGGCGAAGCCAAGCAACTTGGGTTCTTTTGTAGCAGGCCAATGCCTCGTTCTGGCGACTATTTCTTTTGCTCGTTTTCTCGGCCAGTATTGCAACGACCCGTGTCGCGGTCTTGTTCGCTTAGGCATATTCGAACTCCATTGATTCTTCTAAACAATTATTTCTCTTTCCGCCAGCACTTTCGAACCGACAGACGCACTTCGTGCGTCATTCAGAAACGAAAGGGCTGTTTCATGACTGTAGTCTCTCGGCTACTACGTAGTTAACTGCAGAAATAAGCAAAAGGATTTCTGACCCTTTTACATTAAATCTAGTCATGAGAGCAAATTTAATTTGGAAATAAAGTATTTAAAAGCGTTTTACGGGCGGCTTTGCACGTAAACCGTCTTTTGCACTTTTAATTGTATTTGTTATTGGAAAAAATCGACCATATTTGTCATTCGTCTTTATCTCACGGATCCAAGACATACCATGCGTTGCTGTAATGAAAATCGCCGCGGAAAAGGCCTCGTGTAGGTGTCGTGTAGATGTTTTCAACATGCTGGACCGGGCCTGAAAACCCTATACTATAGTCGCCGCGGAAGAAAGATTGTCCGCCGCACGAAGAACAGCCTGTAGGAAGCTGCACCGGAGACAGTGTAATAGAGCCAAAGCTTGCGCTGCCCGAAGGCATGTTAGGCTGAATCACGTTGCCGCTGCCGCTCAGACTTATGGCGCCGCCAAGAATGCCACTGAGGCCGCTGCCTGAATATGTAGGTTGTATCACATTGTTGCCGCCGCTCAGAACTATTGAACCCATAAGACCGCCGAGTCCGCCACCCGAATAAGTTGGTTGCACAACGTTACCAGCGTTAACAACAAGATTGCCACTAAATGGACTACCACCAGAATATATCGTAGGCTGAATAACATTTCCACCGCTATAACGTAGTCCACCCTGAGCTATGCCACCACCACTGCTGTAAAAATTCGGCATGGTTGGCCGCATATAGAGGCTGCCGTACCCATAACCGCTGCCGCCGTAGCCATAACTGCCTCCGTAACCTGCATCGCCCATGGCAAGAATGCCAAAGAGTATCAGAATAGGCAGTACAATTGTAGCGCTATGATTACTGCGGTTTTTATTGTTTTTCATACTCGAATAACACCCTGTTTTTTGATGATGGGGTGTTATTTGGTATCCCCAATCATCGGTCATAATACAATCACCTTTAACGATGATTGTTGATGTTACTACTACAGCGTAAATGCTTAAAAGTCTAATTTTGTAATGTATTTGTAATGGCTGAACAATAAAAGATGCAAAATTCAAGAATTTATAAAAGAGGGGTAATAAAATTCCTATCAAAGGGATGGTAGCTTAGCCTGGTAGAGCACCTGACTGATAATCAGGAGGTCGTCAGTTCAAATCTGATCCATCCCATAAGCCCCTTTTCTTTACTTGACTTCCATAAAATACGACTGAATAGTCCTATGCTTTTCTTTTTCTAAATCGATTGGTAACACACTTTTTATTTTTCTGGCTAAATCATCAGTATCTTCCACATCTGTAAATCTAACTGCTCTTTGATATAAAATTGTACCATGTTTACAAGAAAAAATAGTCAATACGTCTCTAGCATCAGGCACTAACTCTTGCATTCTTGCTACAAAATCAGAGGTCTCATCCTGAGTTCTAAGAGGAGATGATTCAGGGATATAAGTCCAAATTGACATGTATCTATCAATTGTTTGTCTTGCCCTCAAGAATGCATCCCTAGCATAATCACTGTCAAAAGATGATTTATGATCAAAAAAATATTCCTGACGACCATCACTAGGACAACTCCCGCCCATATATACAAAATCAATTGATTTTTTTGTCATAGAATACGAGATTACGAAATATTTTATAAAGCTTTGCTAAGGAGTCTTTCTACGAACGTCAGCGAGCCAAATTTATAATATCTTTTTCTTTTGACTGGTAGCTACTTTTCTTTTTCAAAGAAAAGGAGTTAAGCCATCAGGCCTTTCTTGACTTTCTCGTAGAAGTTCTGTTCAAAGAGGGTTACTATTTTTACCGGAGTGGCTGACTCAATAAGAAACATGGAATTTTTCTTGACATATTCGCCGCCATGCCCATCTATGACTAGAGCACAGTCACCGCCGGCTATGCTTACCTCGATTTTTTTGTCCTTTGGCACTATCATGGGTTTTATCTTTGAAAAGAACGGGTAAAGCGGCACTATGCTTATCATTTCAAGCGACGGGTCTATCATTGCCCCGCCAGCCGAGGAGCTGTAGGCGGTAGAGCCTGAAGGCGTGGAAAACATGACGCCGTCGCCTATCATGTCAAAAACAACGCCATCGACCTTGAACTCAACGTTTAGTATTTTCGACGGGCGTTTGCGGCCGAACGCTATTTCATTCAGTGCAAGAGGATAGTCGCCGCGGCGCACAGTGATGTATTTCTCAATCTTGCCCTTTGCAATCTTGCTGCATTTCAAACGCATGCGCTCTTTTATAGTGTAATCTTTTTTCAGTACGCGATCCATGCTATCCAGTAGCTGCTTGAAGTTGCAGCTGCAGAGAAAACCCTGGCCCTCAAGTTTCACCGGAAGTATGGGAACATCTGTCTTGTGCGCAGTCCATAGAAACGTCCCGTCGCCACCAAGCGTAATTATTAAATCTCCATTGAACTTTCTTATGGAATGACCAATTTTGTGAAGTCTCAGCGCAGTAGAACGGTCAAAATTTATCTGGGTTACCCTGCTCTTTAGAATTTTCTCAAGTTTTTTTGCAGCTTTAAGGCCCACCTTGTTCTGTTTCGCCACGATGAGCACATTTTGTATGTTCTTCTGCCTGGCTTTGCTGATTTTGTTCTTTTTTCTTCCCAGTCTCATAGAACCACAACAATAGTTGGAAAACAACGGTGAACTACTCCTAGCTTACGCAAGGAGCTTCCTGCTTCTCTGACCGAACTTGCTCATTGCTGAGTAGAGGCTCAATCTCCACAGGCGTAGATTCGGGCAATTCCTGCCCTAATGCTCTTTTTAGTATATTTATTGCGGAATTGTAATCTCTGTTTATTTCCAGACCACAGGTGCATTTATGCGTCCTGTTCCATAATTCCTTGTAGACTTTTTTTCCGCAATTTGAACAAATTTGTGTTGTTCCTCTTGGTTCAACCTTCACCACTGTGCAACCAGCTCTCTCAGCCTTGTAGCACAGCATCTGGGTGAACCTTGACCATGAAGCGTCTGAAATTGATTTTGCCAGATGGCGATTCCTTATCATGTTCTTTACCTGCAAGTCTTCTACTGCTATGAAGCCGTAATTATCTACATAGTGTCTTGAAAGCTTGTGCAGAAAATCGTCCCTCTGGTTTACAATTTTCGCGTGAACTCCTGCTACAATAATCTTTTGTTTAGCCCTATTCTGTGAACCTTTATTTTTTCTTGATAATCGCCTTTGATTTTTTTGTAATTTTTCCAGAGATTTGTAAAGACATTTGGGATTGTCAAAATAGTTTCTGTCACTATCAAAAATATAATTTTGCAGACCCAAATCTATACCAACTTTCTTCTGGTTTATCACTTTTGGCATTTCATCCTTTGTCTCGGCAATTATTGAAGCATACCATTTTCCAGAAGGATTATGCTTTATTGTAATCTGTTTTATTTTTCCTTCTATGTCCCTGTGCATGATGAACGGTATTTCGCCAATTTTTGAAAGGTATAGTTTGTCATATCTTGTCTGATTCTGCACGATGGTAAATCCGCTCTGGTTGTAGCTGAAAGTTTTGAACCAGTTTTTGCCTTTGAATCTCAAGCGTCCTACTTTTCTGCCTTTTTTCTTTGTTTGTGACAGGCTTCTCAAATTGGAAAACAATCTATAATTTTCGTATTGTAGAACCTTTGAATGAACGCCTTGTAAATCTGGTTCTATTCTTTTCAAATCAACTATCATTTCTTGTAATTGTGCCTTGTCAATGATTTTCTGCTGATTCAACTCGTTGAGCAAAAAGTTATAAACATACCTACATTTGTTGAGAGTCCATAATAGCTTTTGTTCTTGCTCTTTTGTTGGATACAATCTGAATTTATACGCTGTTTGCATTTTTCATCAACCGATTTATTATTTCGTCGTAAGTTTCTCTTTTTGTAATCCGTATTTTTTTTAATTTCTCCAAAGTTTTATGTTCTATCTGAATATTAGTTCTCTGTTGCATACACAATACATACACAATAAACTATAAATACCTTTCTATTGGTGGTATCTCATTTCCATCTTGCGAAATGAAACTTTTCGTGGCAAAGTTAAAAAAGCGATCCAAGGTATCTAAAAACGCCGTCTACGTGCTTAGTTATTTCAATCGCCTTACCAAATAAACAACGTCGCTGCCGTCTTCCCAGTAGTTGGGAATCTTTGCAGCCACAGCGAAGCCGCACTTCTTGAAAAAATTAATAGCCGTGACATACTTGTCGCTTGTCTCTGCCAGGACAAGTTTCAATCCTCGTTTTTTTGCCCTGTTTATGATAAAGTTCATGAGTATATTACCAAAGCCCTTCCGCTGGTATTTTTGCGGTACCACAAACCAGTCCAAGCGCGCTATAGCTGGGTCATATTTGAGCGACCAGAATCCGCCGGCAGCAACTATCTCATCTTCCACCTCAATGACGTAAAATTCCTCGAACTTGTAGGGAACCTTTGCCTCCGGGTCAAGGCTTATCTTCATATCTTCCAAAGCTTTTTTCGCGTCCGTCGGCCCCATTACATCGTGTATAATAGCCACTATCTTTCCGATGTCCTTTTCCTGCAGCTTCCGAATCTTCATAGTTATATTAAAATCTTAATCATACTTATAATCAACAATTCGCACCAATTCGTGTTCTCAATTACAGTAATGTTTATATAAGGTATGCGGGATAAAATAACTGGATTGAAAAATTGGTGATTAGAAATGAGATTTCCATTACTATCAAAAACGGTGTCATTGGGAGAAGTGAACGGAGTTGGCTATGAAGCCAGAAGAAGACCGTTAGGAGAATATAGATTCTTCGCTGGAGATGTGGAAATCCCAATAAATGAAGTGCCATCTAAAATCAGAAGAAGAATGGCCGATGCTTATCTAAAACGGCAAGAAGAACGTTACGCAACAGCCTGATCATTTCTTTTCATCAGCTATTCTTTTTGCAAGCTTTTTCTTCCTAAGAAAAAGCTTAATGGACTCGCCGGGAGTCGAACCCGGAGTTTCTTGCATGCCATGCAAGCGTCATTCCGTTAGACCACGAGCCCGAGTAAATATGAATTATCTGTTGTATATTTAACAGTTCTTTCCCGCAAACTATTGTATCTTTTCTGCAAGCCATTTCAAGTTCTGCATTTCTTTCCGCAAGCGCTTTCTTTTAGAAAGGGCTTCAGGAAAGGTTTTTATTGCAATGAATGTAGTTTAAAGATACAAACTTTAGATCATTCATAGTGCTTCTACATTCTTGCAAAAATACTGTGGGGCTAAGACCCACAGATATTTATCCTTCAAGCGCACAGAATCTATACAGGTGTTTTTTATGACAGAGAAATTCTACTGGGAAAAGGGAGATGAAAAAGGTATATCTATAGACATACCAGGATTCAAAAAAGACGAAATAAAGGTAAAGCTCGCTGAAAATATGCTTATAATAAGTGCTTCCAAGAAAGGCGCAAAAGAGGAAAGCGGCAAAAACTTTTACAAAGCCGAGGCGTTTAGTTCATCGTTCAGCAAGTCAATAGCACTGCCAGCAAAAATTAATCCAGGAGATTATCAGATAGAAATCAAGGACGGTAAAATAGTTCTGAAAAGGAAGAAAAAAATTGAGAAACCAGTTTAATATGGACCCGCCGGGAGTCGAACCCGGAGCCTCCACGTTTCTCGATTCCCTTTCCTGCTGGTATTCTTTCCGCCACAAGCAGAACTTTTGGTTCTGCTGTGCAGCATAAACTTCGTTTATGCCTGCAGCGCTTTCTTTTAGAAAGGGCTGTGCGAACGTGGTGTCAATATGGTCATTCGATTTCCATTAGACCACGAGCCCAAATATAATATTTTCTTTGGGGTGAAACCTAGACCTTTCTTTCCTAAAGAAAGGGATCGGTACCACGAGCCCATTGAATATGAACTTACCATTATCTCTCTATTTTCCGCAAGCGTTTTTTCTAAAAGGGCTTAACGAGCCCAATTACAATAACTTCAGTTTTTTTATTATCAAATCCGTAATTTCCTCTGGTGTCTTGTCCTCTGTGTTTATAACCAGATCAGCTTTCTTAGCTTGGTCAAAATAGTCAAAACCATAAATTCTTTTCCAGTTTGCGCGCTCTAGTTTTTCTTTTTCTGCAACTTTCTTCATAGCTTCCCTGACTGGTATTTTATCTCTCTTAGCGTAGCGTTCTGCTTGCACTTTCTTGCTTGCTGTCAGCCAGACCGTCAAATCATGTCTTTTTATGAGATGTACGCCGAGTTTTGCATCTATAACAACATTGCCGTTTTTCGCAATCTCGTTCGCGAACTTGTCAGAGTCGATGTGGAATTTTTTGAGATCTTTTTTATTGAGACACCACATTTCCAGGCTTTTATCAGTCTCTTTTTTTGCTTTCTTCGCGTGGCGCTTGTTGTAATCTCCAAGAGAAAAATGCTTTAGTTTCAGTTTTTTAGCAAGCAGCTTCGCGTTCGTAGACGACCCGCAGCCGGGTTTTCCCGATATGACGATTACAAGCATAATTATCAATATAAAATATAACTTATAAACTTATTATCAAAGTGTTCTTATGGAATACGAAGAATTCAGGAAACAGCTGACGCACAAAGTGGAAGAGAAGCCGGAGTGGCGAGAACTCGCTACATTCGTGCCCAATAAGCACCTGCCAGTCTATAACTGGTTCTACTACAAGGAAGGCTTTGCCAAAGAGCTGGTAGACAAATTGATAGAAATGTTTGAAATCAAGGAAGGCATGATTGTACTCGATCCTTTCTGTGGTAGTGGCACCACACCAGTAGCATGCAACCAAAGAGGGATAAGCGCCGTTGGTCTCGACGTCCTGCCCACAGCAGTCTTCGCCAGCAGGGTAAAAACCGCTGAATACAGTGCGGAAAATCTAAGGGAAGAAGCCAAGATATTATTTCGTAGGAAATTTCACCGTCTCATTTGGGAGTTTCCTAAGATAATGCGTACCATGATAAACAAGTACGCGCTCGAGGACATAGCATTCTTCTCCACAGTAATAGAAACCCTGAAAAACAAGGATTTCTTCACCTTGGCACTATTGAACTCGGCAATCAAAGTGAGCTACGCCTGGAAGGACGGCGGTGTCATAAAAATAAAAAAGCATCCAGTACCGCCTCTCAGAAAGTTGTTCCAGCGCACCGTCTATAGGATGATTAAAGATGTTGAGAATAATGAGACCGGCGGCACCGTACTGATTGACCAATGTGACGCCCGCGAAATGAGGCTGGAAAACAACAGCATAGACGCTATAATAACATCACCACCCTACCTCAACAACATCGACTACACAAAGCTCTACGCCATAGAAGATTTCTTCATGAAGATGATGCACGTTCCGTCATTGAGATCCTTCCTGGGTGTAAGAGAGGGCAAGGACCAGAAAAAAGCCTATTTTGAAGACATGGAGCAGATACTGAAAGAAATGTACCGTGTCTGCAAGCCAGGAGCAAAGGTAGCCATGGTTGTCGGCAACGCCTATCTGCGAGGAAGTCAAGGATTTCATCAAGATCCTGAAGAACGTACGTCCTCCACGGACATAGATGGTGAGGTAGAATGTGACTTTATCTTGTCCTATCTGGCAGATAAGATCGGTTTTGAAACGGAGAAGATATTTGTCCTTAACAAGCGATTTGCCCTGGAGAACAGGACAATAAAAAAGGGCGTCCTCAGGGAAAGCTTAATAATATTGAAGAAGAAGTAAATGAATTGATATTATGAAACTGATATTTCTCGGAACAGGTGGCGGGCGGAGTGTCATGTTCTCCCAGATTCGCAAGACTGGCGGGCTATTTTTCGACATGGAAAAAACAAAATTCATATTAGACCCCGGTACAGGTTCACTGGTGCATGCTATAAATCTTGAGCTTAAACCGGAGAAATGGAACGGTGTTATTGTTTCCCATTTCCATCCTGATCACACAGCAGATGCAAACACATATCTGGATGGACTAAAAGACCCTTTCCTGATAGCAGAAGAGCATTGTATTCTCAACAAGCGGCAGACAAAGGCAGATTTTGATTATTATCCCTGTATCACGCCCTACCATCAAAACATGGCAAAAGTACATGCAATGAAAGCCGACAGCGAAGTAACAATAAACGGGATCAAATTCAAAGCAACCAAAGCAGATCACTACGCCCCCACAATCGGATTCCGTATAACTACAGAAGGTGTTGATGTAGGCTATACATCTGACAGCTCCTATTTCAAGGGTATGGAAAAATACTACGATGGATGCAAACTGCTGCTGATAAATGTTCTTGTGCCCAAAGGGCAAGAAACAAAAAAACACTGGCACATGAGTGTTGATGGCATAATAAGCCTCCTTAATGCAATGAAGCAAAAGCCCCAGCTTGTTGTCCTGACTCATTTGTCTTTCTGGATGATGCGAGCTAATTTATGGAAACAGGAAAAGATAATACAAGACGCCACGAAGGTAAAAATAATGCACGCCGATGACTTCATGTCCATTGATTTGAAGACGCTTTCAGTAACCAAGCATCGCGAGGGAAAAAGCACGAAGGTTGCAGAATTTGTCAACAAGGTATAGAAAAGGGCTTTTTTAAGCGTTAATATGCATATGACCTTTATGTCAGACTTGCTGAGTACAAAAAAGTTAGTAATCAGCGTAAGCCATGTTCTTGTTTAGCTTACAAGTGCCCTGCTTCTTCTTTCAGAAAACAGGGACTTAAAATTATAAAAAACGTTTTATGTTCAAACAAGAAAGATATCACATGTTCTGATATAACTCACATCTAAAGATGTGGGTTTGTTGTGAACATGGGATCCAGATGAACATTGTATTTCATCTGCTGCTTATAGTTAACCAAGTAAAGAATCCGGATATTATAACTTGGTTCACTATATGTGACCAACTTGCGTAATACCAGAATATTAAGTTGGTCAGCTATAAAGGCGGCAGTTTTCAATGTTCATCTTAGATAACATATGTGATGCTGAATGGAAGCGAAAATAAAAGAGAAGAACTGGTCAAAAGAAATGGAAGCCATTCTTTGTGAGTCCTGGAAAAGCAGCCGTGCCTACAAGTTTCAGTTAAATAAGAAATCGACGAAGTCTGGAAAAGTATTCTCCATAGACACTCCGCCGCCTTACGTCAACACTCCCATCCACATAGGCCATGCTTTTACCTACACACTCATGGACATGTTTGCGCGCTTCCACCGGATGAAAGGTGAATCCGTGCTATTCCCGCTGGGTCTTGACAGAAACGGCCTGCCAATAGAAATGGCTGCGGAGAAAAAATTCAAGATATCCCTGGCTCACACGCCAAGGGAAAAATTTATTGAGCACTGCAAAAAGCTCCTTGAAGAGTCAAGCTCTGAGTCAATCGACTCTTTTCTGAAGCTTGGCATAAGCTTCAACTCCTGGGAAAAAGGAAACAATGTCGGCGACATGTATTTCACCGACTCGCCTGAATACCGGGCACTGACACAGGCAACTTTCATCGATTTGTGGAACAAGGGTCTGATATACGAGGACGAGCGCATCAACAATTACTGCCCTGGCTGCCGCACCACGATAGCAGACGCCGAGATAGAGTATGCAGACCTGCCATCAACATTCAACGACATAATATTTACTGTAAAAGAAACCGGCGAGAAGATAATAATAGGCACAACACGTCCAGAGCTCATTTGCACATGCGGAATGCTCATATTCAACCCGGATGACCAGCGCTACAAATATCTCGAGGGCAAGACAGGTGTAACGCCTCTGTTCGAAAAAGAAGTACCGATAAGAAGTCATACCTACGCGGATATGGAAAAAGGAACTGGCATGATGATGATGTGCTCCATGGGCGACCAGACTGACATACGTTTTTTCCGTGAGATGAAACTTGACCCGATAATCGCAATAAACGCAGACGGTCATATGAATGAAAACGCTGGTTTCCTTTCCGGGTTGTCTGTGAAGGAAGCACGGGAAGCCGTAATAAATGAGCTCAAGGGCAAGGAGCTTCTTGTGCGCCAAAAACAACTGAACCACAGAACGCCCATCTGCGAGCGCTCAAAGCACCCTGTTGAATTTATCTCCATGCCTGAATTCTACCTGAAGCAAGTGGAATTCAAAAAAGAAATGAGAAGGATTGCCGAGGAAATGAGCTTTCATGCTCCCCACAGCCGCCAGATCCTGATGGACTGGATAGATTCCATAACCATTGACTGGCCCATATCACGAAGAAGATTTTACGCGACAGAAATACCAATCTGGTATTGCAAGTGCGGTGAAATAGTACTGGCAGAAAAAGGAAAATATGTCCAGCCTTGGCGCGAAAATCCGCAGACCAAATGCAAGAAATGTGGTGGAAGCCAGTTCCGCGGTGAAGAGCGGGTATTTGACACCTGGTTCGATTCTGCTAATTCACCGCTATACATTTTGAAATACGGCACAGATTTTTTCAAGAATGCACCATGCACTCTCCGGCCTCAGGGTAAGGAAATAGTGCGCACCTGGCTATTCTACACACTGCTCAAGACACACCTGCTGACAGGGAAGACCATATTTGAGGACGCTTGGATACACTATCATATAGTTGACGAAAAAGGAAAGAAAATGTCAAAAAGTGTGGGAAACATAATAGACCCGCACAAAATACTCGAGAGGTTCGGTGCCGAGCCGTTCCGCATGTGGTGTGCTGTTGAGGGCAACCTGACTGAAGGTGACCTGAAATGTTCATTTGAACGCATAGAAGGCGCAGGAAAAACCCTGACAAAGTTGTGGAATGTGTCTCGCTTCGTCTCCATGTTTCCCAATAATAAACAAGCTGAAAGGCTGCAGCCTCTGGACGAATGGATAATAAACGAGATGAACACTCTTGTGGATTACAGTGAAAAATACTATGAGCTCTATGACTTTCACAACCCTGCAATCCGCCTGAAGAACTTCCTGTGGGAAACTTTTGCATCGCATTATCTGGAACTGGTTAAAAACCGCGCCTACAATGAGCATGGAAAATTCACCAGCAGCGAGCAAACCTCTGCCTTATTTGCATTACACTATTGCATGCAAACACTGCTCAAACTACTTGCACCTGTGGTGCCTTTCATAACTTCGAAGATTTACAGCGACCTCTATGGAAAAGACATTCATCTTGAAGAGTTTCCAAAACCCATGCATGTAAAGCACTTCACTGACTTTTCCAAAGAAGATCTCATGGAACTTAACAGCGCACTATGGAAATTCAAAAAGGACAACGGACTTTCCCTCAAGGCAGAGTTATCCGAAGTTCGCATACCTGAAAAATTCCGCTGCATAGAAAAGGATTTGATTACAGCCCACTCAATAAAGAGTATAAGCTACGGCAATTTATGGTTAACCAAATAAATAATCAGGTATTATATATAATTTGGTTAACCTATAGCGAACAACAAAAATAATATATAAATTGTTTTGTTGGTTCGCTATAACAATGAAAGTCTAGGTGGTAATTATGTCAAAAATCGCTTTGAAAAAACTCATAAAGCAGCTGGCTGCCATAAAGGGCCGTCATACTGAGTTAGTAACGGTTTATGTACCCGTAGGAGCGAACCTGCACGAAATAGTTAATCAGCTGCGCAACGAACAGAGCACCGCTGAAAACATAAAATCAAAGCCTGTGAGAAAAAACGTCACATCATCCCTGGACAAAATAATAAGAGAACTGCAGATGTTCAGAAAGACGCCACCCAACGGCCTTGCACTCTTTGCCGGAAACACATCACAAAAAGAAGGTGCATCAGACATAGAGGTATGGACCATCGAGCCGCCTGATGAAGTCAAGGTAAAGATGTACTGGTGTGACCAGACATTTGTGATGGAACCTCTGATGGAAATGATAAAGGAGAAGCAGATTTATGGAATAATATGTCTTGACAAGAGCGAAGCTGACATAGCCTTGCTGCGCGGCAAAAAGCTGGAGCCCATAGTTCACTTTGATTCAATAGTACCAGGAAAAACGCGTGCCGGCGGTCAGAGTTCGCAGAGATTTTCCCGTGTCAGGGAAGGTATGTTAAACGACTGGCTCAAGAAAGTAGGTGAAGCAGCGAACAAGATTTTTGAGGAGCATAAAGCAGAAGTCATTGGTATAATTGTCAGCGGTTCCGGGCCAATAAAGGAAATGTTCATGAAAGAAGATTATCTTCATGCTGATGTCAAGAAAAAAGTAATAGGAATAATTGACACAAGTTACACCGGCGACTTTGGTCTGCAGGAAACTATAGAAAAATCCGACACGCTCCTGAAGGAAGAGGAAGTCACCAAGGAAAAGAAGCTGCTGCAGAATTTCTTCAATGAACTGCAGAAGCCGCACGGCCGCGTTTCCTATGGCATCCATGAAGTAATAAAATCAGTCGAAGCCGGAGCCGTAGACCGCATAATAGTAAGCGAGGCAACCTCAATGAAAGCATATGATCTTGTCAACCCACAGTCAGGAGAAAAGAAAGTCATCTTTGCCTCTGTAAAACCAAACGAGTCAGGCTGGGATCTGATGGGTGAAAAGGATCTCCCGGACTTCCTGGAAGAGCTAGCGGATAATTACGGAAGCAAAGTAATTGTAGTCTCCAACGACACCCGCGAAGGCCAGCAGTTCCTGGAGCTTGGAGGCGTTGGTGCGCTGCTGAGATACAATATCTAGATATTTATGTCCCTTATACAAGAAATCTGCCGTGATTTGAAAGAGAAGTCTAATCCTGCTGAAATTAAGAAATCCCAGAGATTCTTCAAGGAGAAAATAAAAACACGCGGCCTGCGAAGCGCTAACGTAATGACAATAGCAAAAAAATATTTTCCCCGTGCCAAGTTGATGTCAAAGCAGGAACTTTTCATTCTTTGTGAAGAACTTCTCATGTCCGGCTACAACGAACAGGCCTCAATAGCATTCTACTTTCTTTTCAAGCTGAAAAACAACCACGAAAAGATAGACTTCAATACATTTGAAAAATGGCTGAAAAAATATGTTGACAACTGGGGCAAATGTGATGACTTCTGCACCCATGCGTTGGGGCATTTTATTCTTACATTCCCCGAATATATTCCTGAGCTGAACAAATGGACAAAATCAAGCAATCGATGGATGAGGCGTGCTTCGGCCGTGGCCCTGATATATTCAGTCCGTAGGAAAAACAATTTCACTCATACAATAAACATAGCTAACCTGCTTCTCCGTGATGGCGATGACCTGGTACAGAAAGGTTATGGCTGGCTGCTGAAAGAAGCAAGCAAAAACTATCCAAAAGAAGTTTTTAGTTACGTTTTGAAAAACAAGGATGTCATGCCGCGAACAGCACTCAGATATGCCATAGAGAAACTGCCACCTAAGTGGAAAAAAGAGGCCATGAAAAAGTAACTAAGGCACAATATCTAATTTTAATAATTAACCGTTATAGTCTACTTGTCTCAAAGCCGAAGTGATAAACTTGAATGAATTAGATAAATTTACAATAAGTCCAAGCCAGATAGAGGCACTCAACACATGTGAACTGAATTGGGCATTTCAACATATACGAGGTTTAGCTGACCAGTACAAAGCAGCAGATGTAACTATCTACTCCGCCGCGAATGGAAAAGAAATAAAACCCCGTTACATCTTCAATGTCTTTGGAGACTCCTTTCATACTGTTATAAAGCGGTTTCACGAAAAAGAATACAAATCACCGGAAAGTTTTGCCGGCGCATTCACTGGCATCTGGAAGTACAACATGGTAAATATGGCTGTTGCCTTTGCCTATAATTCCACAAAAAATCCAACTTTCTATAGACATCTCGGAAGATCGATGGCAGAAACCTATTGGAGAGAAAATATAGGTTGCAGAGATCTGGAAGACGTAAGATTTGAAATGGAATTTTTGGTGGGAGTAAGAACCGATGATTTTCTTGTAGGATTCAATGGACGCATGGACAGGTTTCACCGGGAAGGCGGCAGAATAATAATAACTGATTTCAAGACAGGTATTTACAGACCAACTGATGAAGAAATGAGAAAAAGTTCCCAGTTCATAGGCTATAGCTTTGGTTGCCAGAGAAAATTAGGTGAAACACCAGTGTTGAGGGTGTATTTTCCTGGTTACGACGTTAAGCCAGCTAATGCAGATCAGAAGCCTGTCTCAGCACCCACAGTCGTAAAAACAATGGAATTTGGAGAGGAAAATCATGCAGAATTTTTAAGGATGTTAAACGAGACAGGAAAAAGAAGGCTAGGTGTGATAAGAAGGGCAGGAAGCGGCGAAAAATTAATAGCTTCCTATGGACCTCAGTGCAACTACTGCAAATTCTCGCTGTCCGGTGAATGCGATGCTTATACTGGTGAAGACGAATTCGTCTGGAAGGAGTATGCCGTAAGAGTTCCTTCCGCGCCGTTAACTGTAAGAAAAAGGAAAATCGAAGGCCAAAAAAGACTCCCCTTTCGTAGAAAAGAAGTAATTATAGTAGGTCACAGCCAACCCACAGAAATGGAAGAAGATACAACTCCTAAATTATTTTGATAATTAAAATAAATTCATTTGTCTACGGTATGGTTATATTCACAACAGTCACGTTTTCTGCTCCGGGTGTCGTGGCCTTGAAGTAATCTCTCTCGCTAAAGCCAAACCATCCAGCAATTATGTTTGAAGGGAACACTTTTGTAGCTGTGTTGTATTCCCTGATAGCATCATTATATCTTGTTCTTGAAACAGAAACCATATTTTCAGTTTCCGTAAGGCTATCGCTCAAGCTCTGAAACCGTGCACTAGTCTGAAGGACAGGATAGTTTTCAGCCACTAAAAGCAGTTTTGATATGGCGCTTTCTATCTGGTTTGACGTCTGAACTTGCCGGTTCACGTCAGGCGCCGCCTGCCACTGCGTTCTTAGCGTGGATAATTCCACTAGCGTAGATTTTTCGAATTTTCCAGAAGCCTCTAGAGTGTTCACAAGGTTTGGTATCAAATCAATTCGGCGCTGGTATTGCGTCTCGACATTTGCCCATGAGTTGTCAACGCCCTGGTTCAACCGAACGAGAGTATTGTAGGAGCCCCATATTGTCCCAACAAGTATCAGAATAATTAGAACTACTATGCCGATTCTAATCCACTTTTTCGGGAAAGCCTTTACATTAGAAGCCATATCTATTCCTTCTTACCACATCTTTAAAAAGATTTTTTAAGCAAAACCGCCTTCCAGATGAACTATTGCGGAAGCCCAAGTTCTCGTTCGCGTTAGACGCCTCGTAGTTCGCATTGGCGTTGATTGCATTGGTGAATAAATTTTATAATTCACCAAACCTGCCGTTCCAGTTGCGAATCACAAGCATCTTGGGTGTAGCCTGCTAGCCAAAGAGCAAAGTAAAGCGATGTGCTTAGAACATCTTTCTTTTGTTTGCCCGCACTGCAGCTTCAAGGTTCAAAAACAGACTGACGCTGAAAGCGCCTTTCTGATTCTACTGGTTGTCGCTGCTGTATTTCATGGCAGCATGAATAATAAATGCCGCACTACAAGCAGGCGTGTAGTTCGCGCACAGCTACTTTCACATAGCCGCGCGCAAGCTGGAAGGTAATAATAATTACAGAAGAAACTATTTATGATTTATTCAAGAGGTTTTCTAGCTGCTGCTATTTTTCGCCTTAAGCCCAACGCTTCTTCTCTAAGCGCCTTGTTCTGTTCCTTTAGCATTCTTTCCGCTTCTCCTTTTTCATACCACACAAGGCGGAAGCCCAAGCCCTCGCCCACGTCAGACGCCTCGTAGTCCGCATTGGCATCGTACCCGCCGCGAATCACAGGATTATCACCATAGTACAATTGAGCATTAAGAAAATCAGGATTAGGTTCGCCAGAAACGGCGCTGGGCGCACCTAGTGCAAGACTAGTTACATACCCATTTTTCAGAACTGCATCCAAGTCCATACCTTCAAACCAGTCATTATAATGAGAAAATATTCTTGTGAATCTCCTGTTGCCTTCTGCGACTGTTTCATATCTGTTTCTTGTCCACTCTGCAAATTGTCCGGCTTCGTTTTTAGTTGCCTTTTTTGTCCTTATCGCATCTAATGCTTCACCATAAGAAGCTACAAGATATATTCTGCAGGTTCTTTCACTTGATGACCTACTCCCTGCGGTTGAAACCGCAGGTTTCTGTTAGGGTCATAGGAACGCAACGCCATGATGGAATTGCTGGTTCTCCACATATCGAATTGTTTTCTCTTCGTCAAGCCCAACAGTTCGCGCCATGTATCCCCGCGACCAGAAATGCCCTTTCGGGTAGCGCAGCCTGAAGTGCTCTTTCACGCGGAAGATTTTCCATGCAGAAAATCCTTTTAGCAGCTTCGCTGCCCTTTCCTCGTCTGTTCCTTTCGGCAACTCAGCAACGCTGTGTACATGCTCAGGCATTACGTCGAGCGCAAGCAGCTTTATGCCATGCCTGTGGGCTGCTTGTCTTATGCACGCCTTTACCAGCTGCCTATTCTCCTCCTTCTGCATCATCTTGTACCTGTACTTCGTGCACCACTCTATGTGCCACACGCTCCTCCTTACGCAATGATTGTGCCGAGCCAAGTCTATTTTTTTGTTTTCCATTGAATCCATCTCCTTTTTATCCTAGAACGAGCAAAGCTACAGCTAAGTGTGTTAGCGAGCTATGTGCTCGGGCGCGGCCTTCGGGCTGCGCCTTATAATCATTTGTCAAATGTCCAGAAATAGTTTAGCGGCAATTCATTCACCGCTTGCTGCGAACTTATCAAAGCGGTGGGTTTTTTGCCGCTTGACTAATATTGCAGCATCCAGAGAACCTGACCAGTCAATATTAACAACTATATTTTTCCCGCTTTCGTCTCTTGCAAGTTCTGGAGAAGCATATGCGCCGTCTGATGTCTGCACCCATCTGCGCTTCATTTCTGACGGTGTTGGCACATAAGGCATTATTATTCTACTGTTATCAGACGGTACTGGTGCTGCTTGTGGCATAGTTTTA
>JBAZQV010000068.1:0-2991 GCA_041645025.1 Candidatus Aenigmatarchaeota archaeon | reverse complement strand
TGTCAACGTTCATACTATGCTGAACCCGGCAGGTGAGATCCGGGGCCAGCTGATCCCGGACAGTACAATTGCGAACAGGTTCAATGCGACTCTCGATCTGGCCCAGGAAGTGCCGCCACCCATTAATCCGGGTTGAGCCGCACTGTTTTTTCCGCTGATAGTTGGATAAAAGCGCCCATGACAGCGAACGCCGGTTTCGGAAAGTAGTGAACTGAGGCGGTCATCCTTGCTAAGCGCGGCATAGGCGGAAAGTGTCATAAGCAGAAAAAGTGTCAATAGATAAATAAATAACAGCGTCCCTCTAGGTTTCTCGAAGAAGGTTTGCATTCTTCGGTTGCCGCGCTGGGTTATATGGTGCGGAATACCGGCTGCTATTACACGAGCGATTCTTGCCATGTGCGGAGGCTAATTGAATTGCATTCACAAGTCAAGCTGCAATTAAGTATGGTGTCCCCGGAATTCTGCAGAATGCCTGATCATCAGGAGTGGAAATATCCTTTTCTATTTCGTCGAGCAATAGTCGAATCTCGTCAATCTGTTTCATGTCATTTCCTTTGCAGTCAACGTCATAAGCCTGACCAGTGCGGGTTTATCGCATCTGGTCTAGGCGCAAGTTAGACATTCTCACATGGCGTCAATGCGTAATAGCGCAATATTGTAGACGTTGTTAATTTCTGAAACGATGGGCGGTATAATTTCTTGTTCTATAGCTTCTGGTTTTATAAGTAAGTTCTCGCCTTATTTCGGTTATTAATAGTTTCTGTAATTTCCGTTATGTCAGTTGTTTGATAATTTTTAAATAGTGACTTTACAGAAGTCTTGTCGAGTAAATAGTTGCTATTGGTGCTTTCGATGTATTCAAGGCAACTATCAACAAATATCTTAATATGCGGCAGTTTGACGTCTTTAACATTGGCAATTCCCCACCCAGAACTCCACACCCCACGGGATGCCAAATTATTGTCGAAAGCATCTACATCTTTTATATAAGCATCAATTTCGATTTTATGTGTCGTTTCCATGTAAGATTTTATTATATCTGTTGAAGTTTTCTTTTCGGTATGTTTGAGGTACGCAAGATATGGAAGAAGTACAAGCAGTGAGACAATTGATGCTCTCAATTCCCACAATAGCCATTTATTTTTTAGGTATGAAAGCAGGAGCTTTTCCAGTGTTTCCGAACTTGGCAGCACGGCTTGTAGTAACGAGCTTACAATTACTAGCGATAAAGGAATCATTATATCTTTTGTTCGAGATGTGGCGGCTGTCATATGGTGCTTCCAATTTTTCTTTTATTTTTGGGTAACGGCTTGGCAGAACAGCGGCGGTTTTCGGCCGCTGCTTCTGTCTGGTTATGTGTGCTTTGAATTTAATTCTTATTAGGATTTACGGCAAATGCCCAGTATCTGATAAGTCCGGTCAAAAAGAAGACTGTCGAAACAGGCAAAATAGAATAGTAATTGATCCTGCCAACATTAACGAACAGGGACACTGCGCCACTTGATCCTGCCAATACCAGTAGAACACACCAAAAACAAACCTGAATTACTCCGCTATAAATCAGTTTTTTCCTATTGGTTTTTGTTGGGGAAATGATGGCTTGAGTTGAGTACCATATTGAAAGCAATAGTAGCCAAACAGCAGCAATTCCCAGCAAAAGAACAGGCGAAAAGAAAACAAACTGCGCCGCGAAAGGAGCCTCTCCAAGTCCTGCTTTTGCATGGGCAAGACTGTTACAGCCAAACACCGCAAAAAATATGAAGAATGGAATCACAGGTGTTGATCCTTTTTAATTTTCATTCACATAACGGTGTAGAGGGTCTGCGGGCTTCACCGCAGCACCCGATGGTTGAGGCTTTGCAGTTGCCGGGATTACAAACAACCTTCCACATATTCCACCGAAGGTTCTATGCCTGACCTTGTGTCTGTAACTTTGCCGCTACCTTCTTCAAATAAGATTGCACGCTTGCCGTCCTTGGACTTGAAAATCAGATAATGGCCGGTGTCATCGTATTTATGCGGCTTGACTTCTACAGCCGGATATCGTCGCTTAACTTCCTCTATGGATGTTCCGATTCTGATTTGGAGCTTGTTCTGAATTTGTGGTGAGAGAGCGTCTGCCCTGGTAACGATGCCGTCTTCGACCATAAATTTGATTTCTGGATACTTCTTGAAAATTACAAAGTCGCATCCTTTATCGCCTGTCTCGCCTTTTGCTTTTTCTCCGACTTTTTTCTCTATTGCCTTCAATTTGCCGCCGAATGTGACAAGTCCATAGGATTTATCAGAGAGGATAAGAGACTCTGCAGCGAGCGAGGTTGTCGCCGCAAGAAGGAACGAAATGATGAAGGGTGTAATCAGATTTTTCATTTTCATTTAGTGCCTCAACGCCTTTGGGGCTGAGCTGCGGAGCGAAGCGGAGTCTGCTCCAGCCCCCTGGTTCAACGTAAGACACCGTGGCTATTCACTGAATCCGTCGGAGGTTGGCACAATGCAGGATTTAGAGGCTTGAAGAAACATTTTGCTGCGAAGCGGCGGGTCCGTCTGCTCTAACGCATAAACGCGTTGAGCAGCGGCTCGCCGCTTCGTATCATTTTTATTGTTTTTATTCAAGTCTTCTAATCTTATTGTCTGCAACCTCCGACTTAGAGGATTCAGTGCATTTTTTGGTTTTCGGTTTTGGTTATATATTTGTTTTTATTAGTCTTTTACGTTGAACGGGGCTGCCGCTGAGCCGAGAGCGTCAGCGAGGCGGCTCCAGTGGCATGTTGGGTGATTCAATTACCATCCTCATCTGGAAATGGTTGTATTTTGTACTTTCCCCCCACGTTGTCCCAGAGCAAGTTGACGCCATAATTGCAGTCCATGCAATACCAGAGTTCCATTGGGTCATTTTCGGACAGTGCAGCAAAGGCAGGTTTGCCCAAGGGTTCAAGAAATGCTTTCTGCAATTTTCCGCTTTTCCCCTTCGTAAGAATCAAGATAAAGCTT
>JBAZQV010000067.1:0-3000 GCA_041645025.1 Candidatus Aenigmatarchaeota archaeon | reverse complement strand
ATGGGAAGCAGGAGAATGCCGAAAGACAAGCTGATCAGAAGTCCAAGGACGAAGGTTGTGACCAGTTGCAATGGAACGACCAAGAAGGCGAGAACGCCAACCAAAACGTTAAGAATCCGATTTGCCAGCATGCGTATCTCCTTATTTGTTTACTGATGCGAACACTGCGGCTCACCGGGAGCCGGATTTATCGGCGATCCGGTGGAGCCGTTTGTTATCCCTTCCTTTTCATTTCATAAAATATCGAAGAACGTGCACGTATAGGACTGAACCAGCAATGGGGCCAAGGAATCCGCAGAGCTTGAGAATAGTAGCTATAGCAAGCAAGCTCCAGTGTTTGTCTCCACTACTCTCCAAGTCGGCCTTCACCTTCTTCATGATAAACCAAAATGGTATGAAAAAAATGGCAGCGATGAGACCGGCAGCAAAAATCCCTGGGAAAAAAATAAGTATGCCCGGCAACCAAAAGACATGCCACGTCAGTGCTGCGTATATCCATCCAGCCAGACACCAAATGAACACGGCGGCTTTGCAGTAGGCCGATGCTTGTTGGTCATAACCTTCGATCTGTAGTCCTGTCATATCTGTTTTATTTTCCTTTAATTCCTCAGTAGCTGGTTATAAATTCTTACTCTGTAACTCCAAGTATTTTTCTAAAATCGCTTTCAAGAGATTCCTTTATTTTAGGATATTGTTTTCTAACGATTTCAGCGCATTTGTCCCAGTCTTGATTCAAATGTTTATCATTACTATCTCTGCTCTCTAGTGGTACATAAGCAGAGTACAATGTAGGAATAAGCTCATCAATTTTAGAACAGAGATCTTCATCGAAATAAATCCGATGCTTGTGAAAATAATCTGAGAACTCATATGATTTATCATCTAACTTTTTAAACTCTTTTTCATCAGGCTTGGTTTTATGGAAATCTCTAAGAAAGGCACAAACTGCCCAGTAGTAATCATATAGACGGCTGTACAACTCCGCAATAACTTCAGCTCTATTATCGTGAAGTTTGCTAAACCGAATCTGATGCTCATATGATACTTTAATAAACTCAGCTTTAACCTCTTCAACTTTTCTAGTAATATCCCCAATATCTTCTTTTGTAGCTAAGTTATCTCCTTTTTTTCTAATGTATGCACCTAAGCCTAGACCAATCAAACACAGCAAAGCAATAGTAATGACAAGCCAAGTATCTAAAGTAACGCCTTCACTTATTACTTTGCGAAAAATTGTCTCAAGTTGTTCTGGTGTCATATTTAAATTAATAATAAGTATCCCCTAATTTCCTTCCCGGTAATAAACTTAGCTTGTAAATTGAGGAAAATTGTACAGTGATTTGTTGTGAAATTCAATTATTAGTATCGGTCTGCGCTGCCCAGCACATTTTTGTTCTTTTCAATGATCATCTTCATAAGCTCGTCGCGGGCAGGCCCTAAGTATTTGCGCGGGTCGAATTCAGCTGGCTTTTCTTTGAATATTTTCCGGATCATAGCTGTGACAACCAAACGCCCATCGGAATCTATGTTGATCTTGCAGACAGCAGATCTTGCCGCTTTTCTCAACTGATCCTCGGGAATACCAACAGCGTCTGCCAGAGCTCCACCATTACTATTGATAAGGTCAACGTATTTGAGCAGGACGGAACTGGCTCCGTGCAAAACAATGGGGAAGCCAGGAATTCGCTTTTCGATTTCCTCAAGGATGTCAAAGCGCAGTGGCGGAGGAGTAAGGATGCATTCTTTGCTGAGGGTGCACTGCTCTGGCTTGAATTTATAAGCGCCATGAGAGGTACCTATTGAAATTGCAAGAGAATCAACGCCGGTCTTCTTCACAAAGTCTTCAACCTCTTCGGGCTGAGTATAAGTAGACCTGTCTGCAACTACGTGGTCTTCGATTCCGGCCAGTACGCCGAGTTCACCCTCGACAGTGACATCGTCCCTGTGGGCGTAGTCCACGACCTTCCTGGTCAGTTCGACGTTTTCCTGATAGGGAAGGTGGGAGCCGTCGATCATTATCGAAGAGAATCCGCTTTCGATACAGGAAACACAAAGTTCATAGCTATCGCCGTGGTCCAGGTGAAGGGCAATCGGAATGTTGTAGCCGAGCTCGCGGGCCATTTCCACAGCGCCCTTCCCCATGTTGCGGAGAAGGGTGGAGTTAGCGTAATCGCGGGCACCCTTAGAGACCTGGAGGATTACCGGAGATCTGGATTGACCGCACCCGTTGATAATTGCCTGAATCTGCTCCATATTGTTAAAGTTATAAGCAGGGACGGCATATCCGCCATCCATGGCTTTTTTAAACATTTCACGTGTGTTGACAAAGCCTAGTTCTTTATAGCTGATAGCCATTATGGTCCTCCTCTTTTTTTCGTATTGTCAAATAATTCGTTACTACTCAGGTTGTTTAGGCTGAAGGCTGAAGGCTGTTAGTCATGTATTGACCGAATCAAGGCGCTCAGAACCTTCTCGGTCTCCACCATTTTCGAGTCGCATTCGGGAACATCCAACTCATTTTCCTCCTACAGGCTAACTGCCTACAGTCTATCCACCTGAGTAGTCACATAATATAACTAAACATACAACATATCAAGGAATTTCACCTGTTTCTGTCAAAAAAATTCCGCTACTAAAACTTCCTTGACAAAAATGCAATCTATAAGATAAAACATATGTAACTACTCAGGTTCAAAGGCACAGAGTACCAAAGGCACAAAGTTTATTTGGTTTGCTATTATTGTAAGCATAAATTTCTGTCGAGCGATACGGTTGTTTCCCTATCTACCTACTGGCAGGCAGGTGTTGTTTTTTGCTTTTTTCTTATTCTTTGTGCCTATGTGCCTTTGCCACTTTGTGCCTGAGTAGTTATAAATAATTATTCCGAGTTTTTTCAATGGGATTATTGAGGTCTATGGTATGAAGCTGACCATAAAGCGAAAGCTGCTCTTTAGTTATATGGCTATGGTTCTATTGACTGTTCTGGCCAGCACCTATGCT
>JBAZQV010000015.1:0-18460 GCA_041645025.1 Candidatus Aenigmatarchaeota archaeon | reverse complement strand
TATGTCGAGCATTTAGCTAAAACCTGCCCTTAGGACGGAGATAATCCTGGGAAACTGGGCGTAATATCCGATAAGCGATAATTGCTGGAAGGCATCTTCGCTTAAAGCAGCAATGTGCCTAAGGATGGGACTGCGTCGGATTAGCTTGTTGTTGAGGTAATTGCTCAACAAGGCTGTAATCCGTACGGGTCGTGAGAGCGATAGCCCGGAGATGGCTTCTGAGATTTGCAGAATTGATTTCAATTTGTTCAGGATATTCCTGGGCCAACAATTCTGAACTTTTCAGTTCTGCGAACAGAAAACATGAAGCCAGGCCCTACGGGGCGCAGCAGGCGCGAAAACTTCGCAATGCCCGAAAGGGTGACGAGGGAATCCTGAGTGATGCCGCAATGCGGTATCTTTTGTTTACTGTAAATAGGTAGGCGAATAAGGGGTGGGTAAGACGGTTGCCAGCCGCCGCGGTAATTCGAAGATAACTAAAAACGAAAAGAACAGTTCACGTTCTGAACTGGCATAAGAGCGAACAATGATATGTTCTTACTCATGTTTTCTTCGAACCGTAAATAACCGCGCCCCAAGTTGTAGTCACGTTTATTGGGCCTAAAGCGTCCGTAGCTGGTTTGATAAGTCTCTGGTGAAATTCGAGAATAACGAAGTTATTCTGAATTTGCTGTTCAGAATGTTATTCTTCGAACACCAAATCCAGCAGCAAACTGTTGGAACGGCTGGAGATACTATCAGACTCGAGACCGGGAGAGGTCGGGAGTATTTCACGGGTAAGAGTAAAATCTTTTAATCCGTGAAGGACTACCTGTGGCGAAGGCGCCCGACTGGAACGGGTCTGACAGTGAGGGACGAAAGCGTGGGGAGCAAACGGGAAGTAAACAAAAGACTTCTCGACTAATCCGGGATTAGATAAGCTTTTTCTTTCGCAAAGAAAAACCTTGGAAAAAGAAAATATATAAGAAAAACCTTGGAAAAAGAAAATATATAAGAAAAACCTTGGAAAAAGAAAATATATAAGAAAAACCTTGGAAAAAGAAAATATATAAAGAAAAAGCTCTAGATACCCCGTTAGTCCACGCTGTAAACGATGCCCATTTGGTGTCACACAATCTTCGAGATTCTGTGGTGCCGTAGCGAAGGTGTTAAATGGGCCGCCTGGGGAGTACGACCGCAAGGTTGAATTCCTCGAATTTGTGAGGACAACACACTTAAGGGAATTGGCGGGGGAGCACTACCAGGGGTGGAGATATTAGAATAATCTATATTCTAATACCACGTGCTGCGGTTTAATTGGATTCAACGCCAGGAACCTTACCCGAGAAGACAGCAGAATGAGGGTCACTCTAAAGGGGTTACCTGACAAGCTGAGAAGTGCTGCATGGCCGTCGTCAGTTCGTGCCGTGAAGCTTTTTCTTCAAAAGAAAAACCTTGGAAAAAGAAGTGAGGAAAGAGCTCGGTAAAGGTGTCGTGTTAAGTCACGAAACGAACGAGACCCGTGCCTCTAGTTGCTACTGTTCTCTCCGGAGAGCAGGCACTCTAGCGGGACCGCTGTTGCTAAAACAGAGGAAGGAGCGGGCTACGGCAGATAAGAGCAAGATAAAGCTTCTCTTAACCGATGTCAGTATGGCCTGAATTTTCGGGGATACACGCGGCCTACAATGCGCAGGACAATGAGATGCAACACCGTAACAGCCCTTTTACAAAAAGCGCTGGCGGAAAACCAGTGTTAAAGGGTTGCGGTATAGGTGAAGCAAATCTCCCAAACCTACGCTTAGTTCGGATTGAGGGCTGCAAGATTGTTAACGAAAAACTATTTTATGAGCAGAGCGGTAACAATCCAGCAAACTCGCCCTCATGAAGCCGGAATCCCTAGTAAGCGAAGGTCATCATAAGAGCAAGTGCGAGATGATTTTTTGGCGACTAAAATAAAGTGTCATAAAAAGGTTTGACTATGAGAGCCCTTTTCTCAAGAAAAGCGCTCGCGTAAAAGCGAGCAAGGCTCAATGACTATAGACTGGGCGGATGACACGGATTTTTAGTAAGCAGCACTATGATGCATTTGTTTTTGTGGAATCTTTCGCTGAATACGTCCCTGCTCCTTGCACACACCGCCCGTCAAGCCATCCGAGTGAACTTTTGGTGAAGCTCGCGCTGAGCGATTTGAATCAAAGGCTTGCAAGGAGGGCTAAGTCGTAACTTTAAGAGTCGACTTGTGCAATTCTTAGAGCGACAAACAAGGTAACCGTACGGGAACGTGCGGTTGGATCACCTCCTTTATTTTTGTTTTACTTCGGTAGAACAGAAATAATTTCATAACGACATGTGCACTAATAGATGCCAAATGTGCGAAGCTGCGGCTTCGATCCTGTAAAGGACTGCACCTTCGTCAGAATTTTATCAAATATTTATGGAAGATTACTCTAAAGATAGTGAACATACGTCAGAGAAATACTATTTTATTTTTGAGAATAAAGACAACTCGAATCAAACCAATGATACTTCTGATGTAATACACATAGATTACGAAAAGGACATGAAAACACCTGTTGGCGCAGCTGTATATTCTACACCCCTCATTTTTGGTGATAAGATATATTTCGGGGCATGCGACAAGAATTTCTATTGCATATCAAAATATGACGGATCGTTAATTTGGAAATTCCTCACTGGCGGTCCTATTGCATCATCCCCATTTATCTATAATTCAAAGATTTATTTCGGTTCGGACGATGGTTTTATTTACTGCGTCTCAGCCGAAGACGGTAAACTTCTGTGGAGAACTAAAACGGGCGAAAGGATAATGTCGTCGCCAGTAGTTGTGACTGATATTGTTTATTGTGGTTCGAATGATCACAAACTATACGCTGCTGATGCAGAAAATGGAAAAATTATCTGGACTTTTCTTACGGGTGATGTTGTAGTGGGGTCGCCATGTGTTATTGGCGACTTCGTATGTTTTGGCTCTTACGATAACAATTTCTATTTTCTTAATAGACACGAAGGGGATCTTGTATGGAAATTCTTGGCAGCATCCCATATTGGAGCCACGCCATTAATAACAGATGAATATGGAAATGAAATGAGCAGACCAAAAATACGCCTGCACGGCCACAAAAATATTCAAAAGGGAGTAATTCATATAGGTTCTCTTGATCATAGACATTACGCACTTTCATTAAGCGGTAACTTAATTTGGAAATTCATGACTAATTACTTAAATGCTACATGTCCAACTGTGCATAATAATGTGTTGTATTTTGGATCCTATGACAGACATTTTTATGCAGTTAACGCTTCCAATGGGAAACTTTTATGGAGATTCCTTACAAACGGCGGGATTGAGTCCTCTCCCATCGTTCATAATAATACAATATTTTTTGGCAGTCTTGATGGATTTGTCTATGCTTTAAGACTTGACGGTT
The DNA here is from genome assembly GCA_041645025.1 of Candidatus Aenigmatarchaeota archaeon. Lineage (GTDB taxonomy): Archaea > Aenigmatarchaeota > Aenigmatarchaeia > GW2011-AR5 > GW2011-AR5 > GW2011-AR5. The sequence continues at coordinate 15,032 of JBAZQV010000015.1, read as the reverse complement.
TTGTTAAATGGAAATTCTTGACTAATGGCGGCGTTAATTGTTCACCGATAATTGACGAAGAGAAATTGTTTATTGGGTCGTTTGACGGCTTCATTTATTCTTTGACACTAGATGGAGAACTTATATGGAAATTTCGAACAGGCTATGGATTAGGCCCCATAAAATTTGACAAGAGGGTAAACGAACTTATAACGGGCGCAACAAAAAAATTTATGCCTGTGTGGAAGCCTGAAACCTTATTGCATAAAACTCGAAATCCCACCCAGGAAGATATTTATGCTGTTGGCGTAGCTGATAATAGTATGGTTTCCTATGGAACGGCATTCAAGGGCTATAAAAGCAAAGATATATACAAGTCTCGCAACAGTCCATATGATAAACAATAGGTTTACCAAGACTGGGTCTTAAGTTACTGATGAACTGGACGGGATTTGACACGTAGCATCTCTGCTGATAGATATTCGAGTATGACGGTCTTTTGGCAGGTTCATGGACTGTGGGGGACTCGACATCCTAGTATCTTTGCTTTCCTTCATTTTTACAATAGTTTCAGTTTTCATGTTAATCACTCCGTGATTGATACTCCACTTGGACCGTATATAAGGACTATGGTCTTCAAGGACGTCCTGTAAAACTTCCGATTCTGAAACACCCCTACCGCTTTTATGGAAGGAGATGTTTTAAGCGGTCACGCAGGAGTTGCGTATCACACAGGAACTTGGATAAGGTTCATATTTAACAATGCAAATACCCAGAATCCTATAATTCCAAGGAAAAAAGCTATCTCTTGAATTAATGTCATTTTTCTTGCATGCCCTTCATGAATGTCATACTTATGCCTGTTCATATTATCAATTATTGCGCCCAAAGAAAGCAAACCAAGGATAATAGAAATTGACAAAAATATCCACGAAGCTCCCAAGATTTCTAGATGTATAGGTTTGGAAAAAAAATCCTTGAGAAAAGTAGCAGATAAAACAATTATACCTGTTGACAATGTCATGATTTGCTTGGATAAAGATTCAGCAGATTTCAATGCTTCAAAACTATTTCTTGACAAGTTTTTCACTATCCACAGAATGGGTAAACCTTACAAAAATTCTTTTGAACAGCACTTTCTATATCAGCAGATAGTATGTAAGTCTGTCCACGAGATTTAGCTTCTTCAGAAGCTGTTTTTATTACTATTTCCACGCTTCTCATTAAAGCTGCATCGCTTTTCTGGCTCTTTTCTATAAGTGATTTGATTTCGAATTGTTTCTTATCAAATCTATCTTCTATTAGTTTCATAGCTTCTGGGGTTATAGTAGAAATTCCATAGATTTTCGCAACCTCTTGAGCCTTTTTCTTTGCCCTTTCAGCCAATTCTGACGCCATAGAAAATATCAGACTTTGTATCTTTTTAAGTTCGATTATTTGTCCAAAGACTTCTCAGATACAGTACCTAAAAATTCCGTTAGTTTCAGTTCAAACTCACGAGAAACATCTTCTTTACCACTTATCGCATGTGCTGTTTCATGAAGAAGTGTTCCGGCATAAGCTTCTAAATTCCTAAGTTGGGAACGTTTTATTATAATACGTGGAGATTCCCACAATCCTGATGCTTCAAAAAATCCTACTTTTTCCAAACGCATCGTCTCAGATATTAAAATCTCTTTTACATTCTTAGGTTTCCCTCCAATTAAATCAAAAATATCTTTTGTCCTATCAAAAACTCCTTTCTCGTCTTTGGTAAGTTTCTCTGGTTTAACAAACTTGAATTCAAAGCTCTCATTCCATTCGTGTTCATATTCTTCTATATCCCTTATAGGGTTCCCCTTGAAATCCTTAAGACCTCTTATTTTCTCACTCACTGTATCGGGTATTGTTATAACTTTATAGCCATCATTCTTAGCCCTGTCAACAAGTTCTTTTGCATCTATAAGCTGGAAAGGCGTTACAAATATAACTTTGTCCGAAGCGTTGAGCAATCGACACGCATGGACGGACACGTCAATCCAGTTAAGTTCGTCATGAAGGTGACCGGTTTGATATTCTTTTAAGTCGTCTACAAGCAATTCTGCAACATCTTTACTGCGACATTCCAAGAGTATAGATTTTACCCGGTCACTATAAGCTGTTCTACCGACATGTGTTCTCTCCCGGTTTAAAGCCCTTTTCATTGCAGCTGTCATTGATGTTATGTTATAGGAAAAGAGAAAATTATCTTCTTCGGCAACTTTTAGACCGTTTATGTAAATTCTGGAGTTTTCTTTACCTCTCTTTAGAACCTCACCAAATTTTGTTTTTTCTAGTAACGTTTCATCAGAAAATATAAGAAAAAAATCTTTTGCCTTATCTATATCACTATCTGTAGTGCCATCAAGAATAACTTCAGTACCGACAAGATTTTTATCACTTGGGTCTGAAACTGCTGCATGGAGGGTTTTTATGTCAGCAAAACCTGATTTTGATGACATTTCCAATGTTATGTCGCCGTACTTTGATTTTATGAGTATTTTGATTTTATGGCGATAAAATGTTGCAAGAGCATCCTTTAACCCAATTCCGAATTTTCCTATAATAGGTTTTGTACTTTTCAGTTTTTCTTCATTCTCTTTTTGAGTCAAGTGTTGATATCTTAACCCTCGACCATAGTCCCTTATGTGCCACCTTTTTTGTTTATCTTTAGCGATAGAAATGTTTTGCGTATCCGTAAGTATTTGCTCATCTATTGCATTGGCTATTATTTCTCTAACTGCAAAAGACACTTCCCAATTTTCCAGAATTTTTTCAATATTAAGGTCGAATTTGTTCATAGAAATAAGAGTCGAATAAACCTTAAAAATGCTCAGAATAAGAGACGTATAGACAGAACTATAATTTGATATCAAATGTATTAGAGTGGAAAATCAATGGATATAGAACAATTGATTCGAGAACTGAAGCAGTCCGGTCTTTATGCTGAATGCACTTGTGGTGAAGAGTTCAAGCTGTCCGAGGCGTTTTTGTTTGACGGCACTAAAACATTTCCTTCTAAGGCAATAGAAATACAAAAAACCCTTAATGAAGCACTTGAAAAGCGTTTGGAAGATTTGAAGAAAAGGGAAAAATTAGCTACCAAAAAGGCTGAGATTACCACAAAATCTGTCAATGTTGGAAAGAACTTGGAAAAAGTATTACCAACTATGCGCGATTTTAAATGGGAGTTGCCTGATTCGAGATTCTTAGGGGACCCCATAGATTTGATAACTTTTAATGGACTTTCTGCAGGCAAAGTAAACTCCATAAATTTTATTGAAGTAAAGAGTGGAAATGCACGCCTAAATGAGCATCAAAAATCAATAAAGGACGCTATAGAAGGCAAAAGAGTCTCATATAAGGTGATTAAATGAATACCTTGTTCGAAGAATTTCAAGAGTTCAGGAAGATACTTTGCATCTGTCCACATTGCAATGAGCTAGTTAGGGTATCGGATTTGCATTTTAAATTGAAATCAGCAGCACCCAGAACTTGGTTAGATGATTATGAAAAAAGAAGCTTGGTTATAGGCGGTAAAGAAACAAAGTTCGGTGAAATAGAAGAAAAACTCAGAGAAATAGCCAAAAACAAAGGAAGAAAGGCAGCCGAGAAAATCTTCAACAATGCAATTTCTCCTTCTTTCAAAGCTTTGAAATTAGACCCTCTTGATGTTAAACCCATTTTAAATCCCGTTGATTTTGTTGTATTCAAAGGCATGAATAAGAATGACTCAATAAGTGATGTTATCTTCCTATCTAAGAAATATAACTTCCCTACACTAAGTTTAGTACAAAGTCAGGTAGAAACAGTTATTTCTAAAAACAATTATGAATGGCAAGTTGCTAGAATAGACGATAAAGGAAATATAGTGTTTGAATGAAGCCTAAAGAAAAAAGAGATGAAGTTTGGTCATCGTTTCAAAAAGCTTTGGCAGTTGCATTGGGGAAAAATAAATTACATGATGCACAAATGTTGTATTACAAGATGGCTATTTTTGTTGATGAAGAAAATAAAAACCCTTTCATATATATCAAAGAATCATCAAGAATAAGGTTACTTGATTTCAAAAATCAAGACATTAAAAAGGTTAGAATATTAAGTACTGGTGGTTGTTCCAACTGTGACAAACAAAATGGCAAGTCTTACTCAATAGATGAAGCCATAAGCAAAATGCCACTACCTAACAAAAATTGTTCACATCATCTAAATCCAGAAAATAAAAAATACAGTTTTTGTAGGTGTGTCTTTGTTCCAAAAACATGAAAATACTTACCAAATTTTTATTGATTAAGGGGATTTAAGACTTCAGTTTATAATTATATGTATGAAACTCATAACAGAACCTATCGTCTCCCAATTTGATGGCACTATAATAGATTTGGAAACCACAGGCGACTTTTCGAAGCAATACAAACACCCAGAATATAGCGATTCTAGAGAGTATTCAAACATAAAACCCGTATTTTTTGGATTCATGACAAGTAGGGGAATAGAAATACATTGTGCTGAAAGTAAGTCGGAAATAAATGAACTTCTGTCTACTATCGTAAAGCTTGTTCCCAACCTTCCAAAGCCATTTCATTCATTCAATACGCCATTCGAGACAGGAGTGCTTTTTCATAGCACAGGAGAAAAGATATTATTTGAACGTGAATTAAACAAGGAAAGGTATGAAGCAAAACGTCTGGCAGTCGAGGTGTTGAAGCTACAAAACTACGACGACCCATTTTTAGACAACGGTAAAATGTTTCCGCCGGCGTGGGAAAAAGGCAACATGAAGGATTGTATAGCACACAACAGGGCAGACTTATTCAAGGAAAGGGACATTTTATTAAAAAGAGGGTTTAGAACGCCAGACGAATTTAGATTTATTGCAATGTAGAAATTGAGAAGACAAAAACTCCTACAGAACTTTGGCTTGTAGGCACTGGCAAACCTGAAAGGCTCTACAAAGTCAGGGATTTCTGGGCTTTCCTCTTCCAAAAACCCACATATTTGTCGTTTAAAATTAAGTATATTCCAAGAATTTTGCATGTTTTTGGACCTCAGTTTCCAATAAAATTCGGCAGGTTTTTAAGCTTTTTACCTGTTTTTTTCTGGAATCCTCTATAAGAGAGTTTTTTGGGATTTGTTCCGCGAGTATAGTGGACTGGACGGGATTTGACACGTAGCATCTCTGCTGATAGATATTCGAGTATGACGGTCTTTTGGCAGGTTCATGGACTGTGGGGGACTCGAACCCCCAGCCTCTTGCTTGCAAAGCAAGCGATCTTTCCTGCAACCTTCCATTGCCGCTTTGGTGCAGCTTTCTGGAAAGGTGCTCCAGTTGATCTAACAGCCCAGACTGTTTGTGACTATAATTAGTTTCTGATTTAAATAACTTATCCAGTACGTTAATCTTTTCCCGTGCAAGCACATATAGTTTTTTGAAGTTTTCTTCCGATACATGCAACGTGACTATATGAAATTAACATCTTCTGTTTTCGAAAATAATGGTCGTATTCCGGACAAGTATACCTGTGACGGACAGGATGTGAGCCCACCGCTTAAAATAGATAATGCACCTGTTCTCGCCAAGTCACTGGTGCTGATAATGGACGATCCTGACATACCAGACTTTGTCAAGGAGAAATTCAAAATACAGATGTGGGATCACTGGGTTGTTTTTAACATTGACACAAATGTAAGAGAAATAGGAGAGGGACAGTCACCTGGCACAAAAGGCAAGAACACGGGGCACCGACTTGGTTACATGGGTCCGTGTCCGCCTGATCACGAACATCGCTATTTTTTCAAAATGTATGCCTTGGACGCGCTGCTGCAACTAAAGGAAGGATCAACCAAGTTACATGTAGAAGAAGCCATGCAGGGGCATATTATTGCGAAGGCAGAACTGATCGGAAGATATGAGAGGAAGAAATAAATTTTTTGTCTAACAGCCCGTCTTTGACTATAATATTTTTCGGCTTAAATGCCTTCTATCAAACCACTGCGTCTTATTAATATCAGGTTCACCAATAATTAAAAGAGGTGTAAAAATGAGCAAAGTGGTAATGATAGTCGGAATAATTCTGCTGCTGCTCGGTATTTTCTACGTCGCAGCTCCGCATTCAATGCACGTATCAACCGGTCTTGGCTTCAGCATGGAGCATAGCACGCACCAGATACTGGGTGTAATACTGTTCGTAGTTGGTATCGTCATCTTGTGGAAAGGAAGAAAATAGATAAGATTTTAATTTACTCATTTTTGACAGCTAAGTTGCAAAGCCTTTGTTTTTAAGAAATGGATTTGTCTAACAACTCGTTTGTGACTATAATCAATTTCTGATTTAAATAACTTGTCAGGTACCGCTATCTCTACGTCAATCTCTTCCTGTGTTTTTCCCCGCCGTATTTTGCAAGCATCCTGCGGAAAGCCGGATTTGTCTTCAGGTTGTCGTGTGTCCCTTCGCCGATTATCCGTCCTCTGGAGAACAGGTATATGTAATCGAATCTGTCCAGCAGATGGAGCCTGTGAACAGACGAGATTATCGTTTTTTGCCGGAACTTCGAGAAGATATTCTCGTGTATTTTTATCTCATTTATGTTGTCAACGCTGCTCGTCGGTTCATCCAGTAGCAGTACCTCGCTATCTTGCGCAGCGAGAAGACCGCGTGCGAGAGCAAGGCGCTGTTTTTCCCCGCCGCTGAGTGAGACGCCTTTTTCCAGTACGCTTGTGTCAAGGCCTTTAGGTAGTTTTTCCACCACGGATTTCAGCTGCGCCATTTCTATGACACTTTTCAAATCTTTGTTTTTCACTGGAAGATTCATCGTGATGTTATATCTGAACGACGTATTGAATATTTCAGGTTCCTGCGGAATAAGTGTTACGTGATCACGGACGCTCATAAGACCTCCTTGCAGCAGCTTTCCATTGCAATAAACCTCGCCACGTTCGATGTTGTACAGTCCGCGTATAAGTGCCAGAACCGTACTTTTTCCAGATCCACTCTCACCTACCAGTGCTATTTTCTGCCCTTTTGAGAAGTGGAAGTTTACGTGATCGATGTGCTTTATCTTCCCTTTCTGGTCATAGGTAAACGAGACATCAACCAGTGATATTTTATGCCAGTTTTTCGGCAGCCTGGACGCATTTTGTGTTTTTATCTGGTTGTATGCCCTGTCAAGCGGGTAGGCACCAACGATTCTCGCGTTGGAACGGTTGATAGTTCCATACAGGTCCGCGAACTTGTAGAACGTTTCCCCGATCTGCGTCAAGTAGCCATAGAGCATGTATAATGTCCCTATCAGGATAGTTCCTGTAGCTGCTAATTCAGCAGAGGATCTGTAGATAAGCGCCACTACTACCATTACCTGGATCGCTATGCTTGCAGTCGCCCACTTGAGTTCGTCGATGACGACGGTCTTCCTGTAGGTGCTGTAGCTTGCCTGTTGCCTTGTATCTATTTCCCTAGAGACTACTTTCTTCAGACGCAGGGTTATGATAGTCACAACATTGCTCAAATAGTCAAAGACCTTTGCCGAATATTTGTTGTTGTACCTGTTGAGTTCTTGGTATTTCCTATCGAGATTCTTGTCGATCCTCGATATGATGAAGATAATCAGCGACGAAAATACCAGCGCGAACAGGCCTATCTTCCAGTCAATGAATAGCATTATTATGACTGATCCGAAAAAACCCACGAGTCCGTAGACAATCTGGAAAGTCAGGTGGCAGGAGAAATCCTCAAGCGCGGACGATGCCCTGTTGATCTTGTCAATAGTGTCGCCTGAATGGTGGTCCTTGTGCCATTTCGTCGGTAGTTCCAGGACTTTGTCTATCTTGTCGCTGACATAATTTTTTCTAACAAAAAACCCTGTCTTCTGTTCCATGACACGGGCGATTCCATGGAACACCCAGAACACGACTGTCAGCAGCAATAATAGCATGATTTTCAAATGCAGACCGGCTAGCTCCTGTTCTGTTGAAATTGACCGCTGTATATCGTTGAATATTGTTCCTATAACATAGGGTGTTATGAGCGAGACAGCACCGGCTATAATGAAGAAGCTCATGTAAAAAATAAACAGTTTCCTTCTCCGACCGAGGAATTCCCATTCAGTCTTCAGCGCGTTGACCAGTGGCTGTGTTGTCTTACTCATGAATATAATTAGGAAAAACACGACTTAAATAGAAAAAAAGAATGCTTAAGAGTTTCAATTAAATAGAGGACTTTGAATAATATATGTTTCATTCAAAGTCCTTATTGTGAACTTTGACAAATTATGGGGTTAATCAAAGTTCTCAATATTCAATCACCATTAAAAGTGCACAGCAACGCCTGTCACAACCTTTAAATATATTATATTGGGTATTATAGTGTTGTGCAGGGTCATAGTCCTGCGCTGATTTTATGAGGAACCACGAAAGTGCGTTCTGACGTACACTATTCGCTTAGCTATTCAGAGTCGGCGCGTAACTAGTGAGAAAGTGACGTGTTGTTGGCAACGTGCGAAGATATACGAATATATCTCTCTTTGCTGATTCTGAATTTGCTTCGAAAATTAACGTGAACAAATGGCTTTCAAGGTATTAACATACGAAGGCAGAAGAACTGCAATAGTCAAGTGCGAAAGAAGAATTGCGAATATTGATGCAGGTCTTCAATACGCAGTTGATGCGGGCGTGCTTACAGGCATGCCTAACAGAAAATACATTACAGCCAATGTACCTGCTGGCATGCGAACCCATGAAAGCGCTATGCGCAAGATAGACAAAAGGAATTATCTTGCGCTGCTTGCAGATTCATTCCGAGCAATGAACAGGGAGCCGCAAAGTGGCGATATGCGTCATGCATGTGATTATAAAGGACATGCAAGAAAACGGCAAAGGAAAGGTGTTTACACAACACCTTTTGTAAAACTATCATAATTACTGCGAAAATGCAAATTTTCGCATAATTGCAGCACGTCATGTGAATGACGTGTCACAGCGTGGATGAAATAAGTAAGGGAAACTGTTGGACGTTTTAAGAGGATAACGCGTTAGCGTGCCTTGATACGAAACTTGTCCAAACGTTCCTTTATTTGTTTTCTACTCATGAAGCGGTCATAGGGTCTGAGGTAAAGATAGCTAGCTCCCAAGCTGGTTGGAGGATTGCTTGGCTTTGGAGGCGATGAAGGTCCTGGTAAGCTGGGAAAAGGTATGGCGAGACGCATGCAGTCTTTGACCCATACATTGCCGAATGGGAAATCCCATTAACTCGGGATGAGGCGAAGGTCACGTTTCGAGAGCGAACGCGGAAAATTGAAACATCTTATTAACCGCAGGAAGAGAAAGCAACAGCGATGCCGTTAGTAAGGGCGACTGAAAACGGTAGTGAACAAACCGAACGCGCTCTGAAAGGAAGCGCGAATGTGGTGTTTGGACCTGTGTCTTGCCTAATCTGCTGATCCGAAGTATGCTGGAAAGCATTGCACTACAGGGTGACAGCCCCGTAGGAGAAAGCAGAAAGGTGAATGGCAGGTATCCAGAGTATGACTGGTCAAATTTCCAGTCAGAACACGGCTCTCATCTAGAGCCAATTCTAAACACTCCCAATCAGAGGAAGTTCGAAATAGGTGTTGGAGGACAGATAAATATATATCTGAATGAGTCCATAGTTAGAATATGATTCGAACACGTACGGAGACAGAATTAAAGATGGCAGAGCTTTACAAGAATGGCAAGACAATGCGTGAGATTGCATATAAATTCGGTGTAAGTACGGCGACTGTTTGTGTTCACCTCAAGAGATACATATCAATTTTTGAGAGACGAAAACGTCAGTATAAATTTCAAAAAACTGATGAAAAGATTCTGGAAGAAATTAAAGATATGTACAAAAAAGGCCATTCATCAGTTGCAATTGGTAAAAAATTTAAAATAGCACCCGATACAGTTATGTACCACCTGAAGAAAATGAAAGTTGATACAAGCAGGGGGAACAAATACAGACCAAAAATAGATGCCGACAAATTCAATAAAATAAAGGAAATTTATGAAGAAACGAGATCAATTCTAAAAACGGCACAAAAAATGAACTTACATCCATCAAGTGTGCATTACAGATTAGTAAAGAAAGGAATTATAAAAAAGAAAGCATTGAATCAAAAAGTAGCCCGAGAAAAGTACGAGTCTTTTACAGGTATTCTAATAACACTTTTTGAAAAAATGGGTTATCAAATAAGATATGTGCAAGAAAGATACAATGGTCATGGACCTGATATGATAATTGAGAACGAAAAGGAATCTGTACTGATCGAACATAAAGCAACCATAAAAAGAAGTTGGTATTGGCAGCATGCACTAGAGGAAATAAAGACAAATTTACCAAAATACAGCGTAACTAAAGCAATTGTTGTAACAACTGCAAAGAAACCTAAGAATTATAAATCAAATGGAACTGAAATAATATTTTTTGACGATTTGAAAAAGCTTTTAGAAAAGAATGGTTTAAGAGATTTGATTCCTAAAATCGAATCCATTTCTAACACACCAAGTATATGAGCTTCTTCTGGGGATAAGTCCGATAGCGCATTAGTACGGTGACGGAAAACTGAAAAGCAACCATAAAAGGTGCTGAAATAGAGCATGAAACCAGCCAGCTATAGTTAGACGGTTAAAGCTCGAAGATAAATAGACGCACTTTGGTGCGTCAGTCGGTTTCGAGACCAACCCGTCGTCCGTTTTGAAAAACGGGGCAGGGAGTTTTTTCTCGTGGCAAGGCTAACCTCTCTGAGGGAAGCCGCAGCGAAAGGCTATTCTGAGCTTAAGAAGGTTTTGGAAATAGAAAAAGCGTTGGTCAAGATACAGAAGTTTTTTATGAAATGAAATTTTGTGACAGAGGTCGTGATGTAGATTTACCTTATCTAACTACACATGATTTGATAGATCAAGTAAGATATTGTAGAGAAATTGGTCGTGAATTTTCTGTAACTGAAGTTACAAAAACTACAACAAGACGTGCTCTTTCTCACCAAGAATTAGATGTTCTCAGTCAATAGCCCGCTATAGCAATGTGCGCGTAGGTAACGAGGCGCATCGTATGAAAGTGCGGATAGTCACGGGATAAAGACCCGAAACCAGATGATCTAGCCCTGGGCAGGGTGAAGTTTCGCGAAAGCGAAATGGAGGCCCGCTACCGGTTATAGTACAACCTTTTCGGGTGACCTGGGGTTAGGGGTGAAAAGCCAATCGAATCTGGTAATAGCTGGTTCCTCCCGAAATGCATCTAAGTGCAGCCTGGCTCGTAGTAGCCGGTGGGGTAGGGCGCTGATTAGACAGTCAAGGAGGGAGACTTCCACCTGTCTTGTCAAACTTCAAATCCATCGGCGCGTGAGCTGGAGTGAGGGCGCCGGAGTAATTTTGGTGTCCGAGAGGGAAAGAACCCAGACTGCAATTAAGGTCCCTAAGTGCTAGCTAAGTGTATCGAAAGTTGTCTTGATCTTTAGACAGTGGGAAGGTTGGCTTAGAAGCAGCCATCCTTTAAACAACGCGTAAAGCTCCTTTTTCAAAAAAGTAGCTTGCAGTCAAAAACTGTGAGTGAAAATATTATGAGAAAGGGGTTCGCGATATAGCGGACCCATCGAAGATCAGGGCGCTGAAAATGGACGGGGCTAAGTTAGCCACCGATATTGCGGATTCTTTCTTTGAAAGAGTGGTAGGGAGGCATGCTGCGAGGGCAGAAGCGTCATCGTGAGATGGTGTGGACCTTGCAGCAAAGAAGATCCTGCTGGGAGTAGCAATCAAGTCGGGTGAGAATTCCGACCGCCTGAGAAACAAGGGTTCCCCAGTAAAGCTTAACTGGGATATGGAATTTACGCATAGCCATATCCAGGGCTAATCTGCTGGGGGTAAGTCGGCCCTAAACGAACCCTTAAGAAGACGTTCGTGAATGGAAAAACGGTTAATATTCCGTTACCTTTTGGTGTCCGTTTGAGCTGTATGGAAACACCTCGGGATAGTTTGACAATGACTGTCGTTGTTGTTAAGTGTTTAAGCGCAGGGAGTGTCGTAATGACGAGAACTGCGGGAATGCACGAATAGCCTGCTGTATGGCGGGTTCAGATGATTCCTGGGGTCCATGAAAATTTGTGCAGTTAGGATGCCAGATGGCCGTACCGAGAACCGACAAGCTTTTTCTTTTAAGAAAAGAAAAACCTTGGAAAAAGAAAAACAAGAAAAACAAGAAAAACAAGAAAAATAATAAGGAAAAGGCTCGGCAAACAGGTGTTTCTCGCTGAGAAGGCGAAGGTGTTCGGGAGAATCCACTTCAGGGAATTCGGCAAATTAGCCTCGTATCTTCGGTATAAGAGGTGCCTGCTTAGTGATAAGCAGGTCGCAGTGACAAGTTCCACCGGACTGTTTAACAAACAGGAAGGAATGAAGTGGTGATGAATCTGTCAACTACCGCCCAAAAGGGGTACAGTCCGACAGATAATTCACTGAAATCTAAACATTCCACTTTAGTGGAATGTTGGATGTAAAAACACTATATAGTGTTTTTCATAAAGCGACATTCTTTACCTGGTTAATAAACATAGCCGGCTGACAAACCGAAATTAACCTTTTTCTTTGGGAAAGAAAATCCCTACTGGAAAAGAAACATATCTCGAGAATGAAACTTTGTTTCATTCTGAGACTTAGGTTTAGCTTTGCTAAACCTCAAGTTATGAAGAGGGTTAACGGTATAGGTCTTTTATAGCCGGTGAGTCGTGGCCACTAGCGGTGTGTTAACGCGGGTTTCAACCTGCTGAAGCCCCGCTGTAGGCCGGCCCTAACTCTGAGGGTCTTAAGGTAGCGTAATCCCTTGCCAACTAAATAAGCCCTTTTTGCAAGCAAAAAGCGTTTGCGGAAAAATGGCTATAGACATTGGCCTGCATGATGGATTAACCAGGTGGAAGCTGTCCCGAAGTGGAACCCGGCGAAACTATTGTTCTGGTGATTAGGCCAGAGACCTCTAGTGGGAAGAGTAGACCCCGTGGAGCTTTACTACATTCTGTTGTTGCGGTATGGATGTGATTATAGAGCGTAGGTAGGAGACGTAGAAGCTTTCTCGCAAGAGAGAGTGGAGTCAACAATGTAACACTACCTTTTCGCCTCTATATTGCTAACTTCTCGAAAGGGAAGGACATCGGCAGATGGGTAGTTTGACTGGGGCGGTACGGCCTTGAAATGATATCAAGGCTCCTCTAAGCTCAGCTCACCGCGGTCAGAAATCGCGGGTAGAGAGTGTAAGGGCAAAAGCTGGGTTGATTGGATTCCTAACATAAACGTTTCCAACCGCGAAAGCGTGACCTAACGATACGCAGTTTGGCTTGGATGGCTGGCTGTGACATGAGAAAAGCTACCCCGGGGATGTTTGGTAAGTCGAAAAGTGGGGTCGAATGTTTATTCAGTTAAACGAATCGATCCCTTACGTCTTACTTTACCCTAAAATGGTGTCGTAGCGGGTAAGAGTTCTTATTCGCGGCTGCGATACGATTGGTCTACGATAGGCGGAAAGCGCGGGATAAATGACGGTTTCGACTGTCTAAATCTTGCAGTCCGTATCTTACTAGAAAAAAAGAATTCACAATGCCCTCAACTGATAGACATAGCGGACACGCTAGACGTACTTCGTACGTCAGTCAGCGTCGCTAGGAATGAAAATCAGCGTTAGCATTGTGAAAATCGCTATCTTGAGTATTTGCTACTATGGTAGCTGTCTTTATCTATGTAGAGTAGCCAAACGAATGATCGTAGCTAACGAAGAACAGATCGACCCCGCGTGTTGCGGCGTCGCTGTCGGCTCCCCCTCTCCAAACCTGAAAGTCGAGGCTTTTGGTTAGAGAATGGCTGTGCAGTAATCCATAGAGTTGGAAACCAAAATGAATTAATACCAGTTTGTGCAGTATATATGAATGCACATTCAAAAGGAATTTTTGGATCAACTTCAAATGGATGGCTTCACGAAAAGAGACATAAGATTTTTTGTCGACAGAAAGAACTTCAAAGATGCCGTATCCAAGACGTCTATCAACAAATTTTGCAAAGAAAATAGCGTCAATCAGGGCTCAATGTATCAAATGTTCTATGGCAAGCGACCTGTTCCGTTGGATATCCTAGAAAAACTAGGATTAGAGCTCAATGCACCTTGCATGATAACGGGCTCAAATTTATCTGTAAATATACCAATAGATTTGACAGAAGATTTGAGCTATCTTATTGGTGCATTGCGTGACGGAACTGTTGTGAGAGAAACAAATGGCGAATATCTTTGTGCTTTTTACAATAAAAACAAAGAATTCGTAGAAATTTTACAGAAGCTTGTAAAGAACGTGTTTGCAATCGAGCCTAAAGTTGAACAATTTCAGACTGTTTTTGGGATACGGGTAAGATCTTTGACTTTGTATTTATTTTTTAACAAAGTCTTTGAGGTTCCCCAACATCAATATTCTTGGAAAACTCCCAAAATCATAGAGGACGCATCTTTAGAGATACAGAAAGCATACATTTCTGGTTTCTGGGATGCAGAAGGCGTGTGTCCAAGGATAGAGAAACTGGATAAAATTAAAAAGAAAAACTTATGTGTTGGGTTTGTTCAGAAAAACAAGGAATCTTTGGAGTTCATTAAGGCAATTTTAGAGAAGAACGGCATAAAGTGCGGAAATGTCTTTTGGAGTACGAATAAACATGTATTAAAGGTATCCTCGAGATCTATTCGAGCGTTTTCCAAGTTTATTTGCCCAAAACATCCAATAAAGTCTAAAAGGTTAAAAGAAGTCAGTAAAATCTTCTCTATGGACTGAATGCAGCCAAGGGTACTGGAGTTCACAGGTTAAAAGGGGACGTTAGCTGGGTTCAGAACGGTGTGATTTAAGCTGTGCGTGCAGTTTAAACGCCAGAGCCAGTTTGGTCTATATCTGCTAGAGGTGTTTCTGTCTGAGGGAAAAGAAGAATAAGTACGAAAGGAACATCCTTCTGTGGCCTCTTGTGTATCAGCTGTCCGACCGGGCATGCTGAGTAGCTA
>JBAZQV010000014.1:0-18943 GCA_041645025.1 Candidatus Aenigmatarchaeota archaeon | reverse complement strand
GTTTTACAGACCACCAGAGTGGATTTACCCTTATTTCTATCTAGGTTCTTACAGCTACATACTTGTCAACAGCATAAATCCGATGCAACTTTGGGAATTCCTAATATATTTCCCACCGTTTCTTGCTACACTAGCTATCATACCGCTTTACTTTATCGGAAAGATGTTCTATGACAGAAAAGCTGGTATTCTTGCGGCATTCTTCTATGTGTTCGAAGTCAACAACCTTTCGCGCAGTCTGGGCGGTGATCCCGACACTGATGCTATTGTAATTCTAGTTTCGATGGTAACGATGGCTGTGCTGCTGCTGACTTACAAACACGCGAGCTTGGCAAAATCGTTTGATAAAAAACTCATACTCTATACGGTTCTGAGCAGCGTAATACTATGGATATGGTACTCAACCTGGGCTGGCTACTGGTACATAACATGGCTGTTCATAGGGTTTGTTGTCCTGAAACTGCTTTTCACAGTCATGAAAAGGAGAAACATAAAACTAGCATGGCACGACACAAAATACATTTTAATGAGTTTTGTGATTTATATGTTGCTATCTTTTGCCCTTAGTATACCTTCCTATGGAGACACGAAAATCACAAGTGCACTGGTAGGACCTATTGGCTTTCAGTCAATAAAAGGAGAGGACAGCCAGTTTCCGAATGTTTATGTATCTGTTGCAGAACTGCAGCAATCCGGAGGACCAAAGGAGATAATAGAAAGAACTAGTGCCATCGGCGGACCTTTTATTCTGGTATCGTCATTTTTCCTGTTAATTTATGCGCTGCTTTACCTGCTTTATTCATACTACAAGAACAGACATCACATTGACACCGTTCTTCTTTTGTTTGTATGGTTCGTGGGACCGTTTCTTGCAACGGTTATTGCTGTAAGATTTGCCACGCTTTTCTCAGCACCGCTTGCAATCGGGTCCGCTATAATAATATCAAAGATAATCAGAATGGCAACAGGAGAGGATAAAAATTTCAGCGACTAACACTGACAATATAATAAAACTGGCGGCTTTCATAGTTCCAGTGATTGTTACAGTATTCTGGGACTTTCTTATAGCTCTGGCACTGCTCATTGTTATCGCCATTGCATTGCTGGCCACAAAAAAATTGCCAAAAAGAGAAATTACGCTTATCGTTGTTTTATTCGCGGTATTTTTGCTGGTGTATTATATGTATTATAGTCCTGCGGTATTCATAGCAAAAAACTCAGGAACCGTATTGTCGGATAACTGGTTTGAAGGATTGAACTGGATCAAGAACAATACTAAAGAATGCGACGTTGTCGCGACATATTGGGATCCAGGACACTTCATAACCGGAATAGCAAGAAGGCCGGTTGTTTTTGATGGCGCGTCGCAGGGCAACCTGTTCACAAGGCCGTGGAATTATACACAGGAAGGCGTTGTTGTGGAAAAATTTGACAACAACATAAATCACATAGTGCTTTACAAAGACGGCAACAAAACTACGGCCAGGATACAGGATATATCAACCACGCTTCTCACCTCGAATGAAACACTTGCCGTAAGCATCCTAAAGGAATACAGAAAACCGGGCTGTGACATATATTACATAGCTTCGTCGGATCTTATCGGGAAAAGCACGTGGTGGACTTATTTCTCCACATGGAACCCTGTTGACAAGAAGGGCACGCCTTATGTCTACATGCCTGTTCAGCTTGGGAGTGCAAAGCCTGACATAAAGCAGAATGCCATAATTTACACATACCCGTTTTCGCAGACAGATTCATTTGTTATATATCAAATAAACAATACGCTTATAGTTTTTCTGCAGCAACAAGGAACGCCAGAGCCGCTAAAAGTAAGCAAATATGTTTACTTTACATCAGATGGCGTTGGACGCGTTTTCACCCAGAACGACGCGAAGGTGGAGGGAACCGTGTGGATAGAACCTGGAAACAGGGCAATACTTTTCATTGCCCCACAGCTTGAGGATGCTATGTTTACAAGGATGTTCCTTTACAACGGACTCGGACTTAATAACTTTGAATATGTAAACAACTGGGGCGGGGAAGTCAAACTCTTTAAGGTAAATTTTAATGATTAGCTGCTACGAGAAACGCAGCTAATTGGTGAAACAAACCGTACGGAAACATGAACAAGATGCTCTGAAACAGAAAAATAGACATAAATGTAAGGAAGCGGGTTAATGCCTTTCCCCCTAGGATCGGAGTAATTGAGGCGATTGAATGAAGTCCAGGATCGGAACAAGCAATTACAAAGACGTTCAAAGCGCCTATGACGAAGCGTATAAAGGAGACAAACCATTTGAAAATCCTGCGTGGTTCGTAGAACAGATTAGAAAAACCTTGACGAAGGAAAAATCCAACGGAACGCTTCTTGACATAGCGTGCGGAGACGGCCACTTTATTTCGCATCTCACTGACAATTACAAATGCTATGGAATCGACATAAGCAAAGAGGCTATTAAAAAAGCCAGAAATACGATGAAGGCGACATTTTACGTTTCCAAGGCAGAAAAACTGCCTTTCTCCAGTAACATGTTTGACTTTATTACATGCCTTGGCAGCCTTGAACACTTTATTGATGTTGACAAAGCGCTTGGCGAGATGAAAAGAGTTGCTAAGAAAAAATCCATGATAATCATACATGTTCCGAATACAAATTACTTGGTTCATAAAATCCTGCGGATAGATACACAACACCAGATAAACGAGCGGTTTGCAAGTGAAGGCGAGTGGATTTCTATACTTACAAAATACTTTGATGTAGAAAAGACAATAAAATACAACACAAAATTATACCTTAAGTGGATACCAAAGAAATACTCATGTCATTTTACGTTTGTCTGCAGAAATAAGTAAGTAAATGTAGAACGAAGGATGTGGTCTATTCTTCTTCTTGTGATTTTACCTGAGAAAATTAAACGACATGCCACGCCTTTACTTTACTCAACGAGTTCTTTGTACCTGTCAGCTATTTTTTTGACTATTATGTCCCAGTCGTGCTTTTCAGCGGCGACACGCGCATTCTTTATGATATTTTTCTCAAGTGTGCTGTCAGTCAGGACGAGTTCCATTTTTTCTGCCATTTCTTCCACGTCACGAACCAGGAAACCTGTCTTACCGTTTTCTATGTGGTCAGATGGGCCTTCTGTCGCTGTTGATATTACAGGGACGCCGGAAAACATGGCTTCCAGGATTGTTATTCCAAAGCTTTCCCGCCTGGATGGCAGCACAAAGAGCGACGCGGCTTTCAGCTCCTTCAGGACAGTTTCGTGGTGCTCTACTTTTCCCATAAAATTCACTTCTACGCCAAGATTTTTCGAAAGGGCTTCGAGTTTTGGACGCTCGCTTCCTTCTCCTATTATCTTGAGAGGATGCTTTCTGCGTACATCCACTGGAAGCAGCGAGTACGCTTTTATCAGTGTATCAACACTTTTTTGCGGCACAAGACGGCCTATGTAAAGTATTGACCAATCTTTTTCACCACCAATTACAGAATCTATATATTTTGTATCTATGCCGCTGTGCAGTATTTCTATTTTTTTTGGATTAATCTTCAATATTTCTTCCATCTTTGCTTTCAGGGAAGAATTAACGGTCAATACATGATCAAAGGGCATTTTGCAGGAGACAATCTCAAATGGGATGCCACCAAAGGACGCGACACTTTTGTACATCTTTCGCCAGTCAGCCAGGTACAAGTCATGTATTGTTGCTATGGACGGTTTTTTTCTCATAATCGCGGCTAATGAGCATGGTATTAATGAGAGGTGACCTTCTGCATGAATTAGATCATAATCACTCTTCATTAGCTGACGAAAAAGATTGAACATATATCCCATGCAAAAAGCGTAGTTCCTTTTTGGTGGGTTTGTTATTGTGCAATGACTGACTTGTTTTATGTTAAGCTGCTTGAAGCGGTTTCTGCTGGTGGACGTGAACACCTCAACATCTACACCATATTTGGGCAGCCTTCTAGCCAACTCGTAGACCCGACGTTCAACGCCGTAAAGTGGATATAAGATTTCTGTACACAACGCAACTTTCATTTCAATCATTTTTACTTCTGCAGAATAATCTTATTAAAGCGCAAAACCATTTTCATATTTGTACCAAACACGCCTTAAAATAAGTCAAAAGTGGTCACATATTTAAGAACAATATTCAATAAGTCTTCTGCTGTTTGGCGATAGTATGAAAATAGTTTTTGTAGATCCAAAGGGCGTATGGGAAGGCCTCAATAATGGAATAGCTTACATAGTTAGCAATATAGGCGACCAGCATGAAATCAAGGTTGTGGACTTTGTCAACCGCTCTGGTAATGTGAAAAAAAGGCTTGATGTGGCAAAAGATGCTGATTTTGTAGGAATCTCGATGAAGTCGTTTACACTTGACGAGTCTATAATGGTTGCCAACATGGTCAGAAAGATAAATCCGGCAGCTAAGATAATCGCCGGCGGACCACATGTAATGGTCGATGGTGTTAATCTGCTCAGGGAAAATCCAATATTTGATTTTGGAGTATTTGGCGAGGCGGAGACAACTTTTAAGGAAATTCTATCCGGAAAGGATCCTGCTACTATAGGCGGTGTAATTCACCGAGCGGCTGGGGAGGTTATAAAAAACCCCTCACGGGAGTGGAATACGGACTTGGACAGCCTACCTTTTCCGACTTATGATAATTTTGATTCGCTTGAATCCAAAATAGAAAACTGGCCCCTTGTAACTTCGAGAGGATGCCCATATTTGTGCGGTTATTGTTTTAGTGGTGACATGCTTGTGCGCACAGATATTGGTATAGTTAAGATAAAAGATGTGGAGAATGGTATGAAGGTTATTACAGATAAAGGAAGATGGAAGCATGTGGTGAGGACATTCAAACGCCACTATTCCGGCAAGATGCTAAAAATAAACGTCAATGGCAAGGATCCGATATTAGCTACGCCTAACCATAAAGTAAAGGTGTTTAGAAACAAGTTTGAAATGATACGAGCGGATGAACTTGAGGCGCACGACATGGTAGTAGAAGTCCTGCCTACTGTTTCCTCAGCTATTTCAGGAAATCAGTTTCTAATGTTTAAAAATAAGTCTACGGAAAATTTGCTCAAAATCAATTCCATAGAAGAAATAAATTTTTCTGATAACGTCTATAATTTAGAAGTAGAAGACGACCACACCTATACAGTAAATGGCATAGCAGTTTCGAATTGCAACGTTCCGGCAGTCATAGGAAGAAGATTCCGTACTAGGTCAGGCAGGAACATATTTGACGAACTAATGTACGCCAAGGAGAAATATGGCAGCAAGGAATTCAAAATACTTGACGACAACTTTACGCTTCAAATGGATCGGGCGAAGGATATTTGTAAGCTTTTCATTGATGAAAAGTTGAACATGAAATGGACATGTCCGAATGGCATACGCGCTGACAGGCTTGATGAGGAGCTTTGCTTCCTTATGAAAGAAGCTGGATGCTACTCCATGTCCATAGGTGTTGAGAGCGGCGACCCTGAAGTTTTTGACAAAATAAATAAAGGTGAAAAACTCGAGGATGTTGAAAGGGGAATAAAACTTGCCCAGGCAGCAGGAATCAAGGTTCACGGTTTCTTCATAATAGGTCTTGTAGGAAGCACCTACGAGTCTGATAAGCGCTCAATGGAATTTGCAAAGAGGCTTGGCATAACAGCTTCCTGGGGAATTCTTGTTCCATATCCTGGCACAGAGGTATGGGAGCAGATAAAACATGACCCGAAAACACGTATTCTAAGGGACTGGAAAGAAGGGTTCCATGTCGGTGCCAGACCTAAACCAGTTTTTGATACACTGGAGTACACGGCAGAAGAACGTGTGCGGGCTTACTACTATGCTAACATGACTTCGATAAAAAAGAAGGACATTCCACGCGCGGCAAAGATGATAATAAAGGGGCTGATAAGCGGCAAGTAATACCGCTTCTTAAGTTTTCGGGAGTCACATTTTAGTTGGTAGGCATGAAAATAATTATTGTCGGTTCTGGCTATGTGGGCTTATGTACAGCTGTAGGCTTTGCCAATCTTGGCCATGATGTTGTTTGTGTTGACATTGACGAAGAGAAGGTTAGTAAGATAAACAATGGCGAGGCACCAATATACGAGGATGGCCTGGAAAAGATGCTTTCACAAGCGCTGCAAGAAAACAAGCTGCACGCCACTACTGACATTGAAAGCATCAAAGAAACCGATTTCGTATTCATCGCCGTCGGCACACCATCAAAGGACAGCGGTGCCATAGATCTTAAGTATATTGAGAGCGCTTCTGCAGATATAGCTAATTTTATTAAGGACAAAAATTACTGTACTGTGGTTGTAAAATCTACAGTACTTCCAGAAACAACAGAAAAGATTGTAATACCTATTCTTGAGAAGTCTGGTAAAAAGGCAGGCAGGGATTTTGGGGTTTGCGTGAATCCGGAATTTCTCAGAGAAGGCAAGGCTCTAGAGGATTTTTTCAGCCCGGACAGGATAGTCATAGGCGAACTGGATAGAAAATCCGGGGATCTTTTAGAAAAACTTTACAGCAACTTTAAGGCGCCTATGATGAGGACAAATCTTAAGACAGCTGAACTTATCAAATACGCTTCTAACGCCTTTCTCGCTACGAAAATCACATTCATCAATGAGATAGGAAATATGTGCAAAAATCTTGGAATAGATGTTTATGATGTGGCCGAGGGAATGGGTATGGATAAAAGAATATCTACGCATTTTCTCCAGGCAGGAATAGGCTTTGGCGGCAGCTGCTTTAGGAAAGATGTTGAAGCACTTCTGGCTAAATCAAAAGAATTGCATTCAGAATCAAAGATTCTTAATACAGTTCTGGATATCAACAAAGACCAGCCACTTAAGATAGTCAATTTGCTCAAGAAAAAACTTCCGAATCTAGACGGGAAGACAATAGCTGTTTTAGGTCTTGCATTCAAAGAAGGAACTGATGATATAAGGGACGCGCCTTCTATAATTATAATATCTGAACTGCTAAAACACAACTGCAAAATTAATTCTTATGATCCAAAGGCATCCACGAATATGAGGAAACTATATCCTGATATTAACTACTGCAGTTCGGTTAGCGACGCACTCAGCTGTTCGGACGCATGTTTGATTCTTACAGGATGGGACGAGTTCAAGAGACTTAGCGATAAGGACTTCAACGTCATGAATAGTAAAATAATAATAGAAGGCAGGAGAGTCCTTGACAAGTCTAAGGTTTCAGGCGCGGAAGGAGTTTGCTGGTAAAACTCCTTTCTTTGGAAAGAAAAATATTATAAAAGATGTATGGAGAATAAAATAATATTTGAAGATGGGGTCTTGAAGAACACCATTTCTTTTGGGGTTCACAAAGACCTTTCATCATGAAGCAAAGCTTCATGTGTGTCGCAAAGCAAGCTTTGCAACATCTTCGTAAGAAAAGGGATTTGTAATGAAAGCGATTATTCTGGCTGCAGGAAAGGGAACACGGCTCAGACCGCTTACCTATGGCATACCAAAACCTCTGCTGCCAGTTCACGGCAAACCGATGATAGATTGGGTTATAAGGAGCATTCTGGCTGATAGCATAGATGAGATAATTGTTGCAGTTTCAGGCACAAGCGGCAATGACATGGAAGAGCGAACACTTTCTCATATACATGGGATAAACATAGACTCCTACCTGAAGAATATGAACTACCCATGCAAAGTACGCACTATACCCACACCACAGCGCGAAACCGCCGGTGACATACGATATATATTAGAGGAGATGAACCTGCACGACGGAAAGATGCTTGTTGTTTACGGGGACAACCTCACGCAATTTGACATCAAGAAAATGATAGATTATCATGACCGCTGCAGGGAAGCTTTAGGCACATCTGCAACGGTTCTTCTTTTCGAGGCGCCTCAGAACGAGTTGCACAGGTTTGGCATAGCTAAGATAAAGAAGTCTAGCGGATTTGATTTAGTTGAGAACTTTGTGGAGAAGCCACCGCTTGGCCAGGCTCCGTCAAACCTAGCTAACGGCGGTTATTACATATTAGAACTGAGTGATGTTTTTGATCTACTGCCACGCGAAAGCACAAAGGTGGAAAATTCTGTTTTTCCCATACTCGCGAAAAATGGCAAACTTGCCGCTTTCGTTACTAAGCTGCCTTACTGGATAGACATAAGCACGATTGAGTCTTATGAGAATGCAAATAAAATGGCGCATGATGGCCTTATAATTCCGCCGCCTACAAATCACAAAGGTGAGAATCCATGAAAACATGCTTAGTTGCTGGCGGGGCGGGCTTCATAGGTTCGTGGCTCTGCAAAGACCTGATTGAGAAGGGCTACCGTGTTGTCTGCCTGGACAATATGATAACTGGTCATAGGGAAAATATCAACATAGATAACAATAATTTTGTTTTTGTCAACCACAATGTAATTAATCCCATAAATTTGGAGGAGAAGATAGACTTCATTTTTCATTTAGCCTCTCCGGCAAGCCCTGTTCATTACCAAAAACATCCTGTAGAGACGCTCCTTGCGAACTCTGTTGGGACAATGAACTTGCTCACATTAGCAGAAAAGAATAATGCAAGATTTCTTTTTGCGTCTTCGTCAGAAGTTTACGGCGATCCAAAGGAGCACCCGCAAAAGGAAACTTATTTCGGTAATGTGAATCCGAACGGTCCCCGTTCATGTTATGACGAAGGGAAGCGTTTTGGCGAGGCGCTTGTATCCAGTTTTAGCGGCGTTGACTGGAGAATAGTAAGACTTTTCAATACTTACGGTCCTTGCATGAACAAGAATGATGGTAGAGTCGTACCGAACTTCATTACACAAGCACTTTCTAACAAACCAATAACTATCTACGGAGACGGCAAGCAGACAAGATCCTTCTGCTATATTTCTGATATGATAAAAGGCCTGGAGAGGACAATGGTCTCTGACAAGGCACGCGGACAGGTAATAAACCTTGGCAATCCGTCGGAAATTACCATGCTTGAACTTGCTGATATTATAATTGAACTAACAGGGTCGAAATCTGAAATCATCTTCAAGGACATGCCTGTGGATGACCCGACACGCCGCAGACCGGATATTACTAAAGCAAAAAACCTGCTTGGCTGGGAACCTAACGTTGACATAAGACACGGGTTGAAAAGTACTATAGATTATTTCAAGTCAAAATAGAAAAAAATCTCAGTGGATTTACTCTGTACTTTATACAGCCTGCTGCAACTACAAAAACATTTACAAAGGAGCCTATTGTCTGTACGATAAGAAGTTTTACGAACGATTCCGTACTAAATGCGTATTTTCTGTACTTTATCTCTATTAGCCCCGCAATAATAATACCCAATAATGAAAATATATTTACTATCGATAATATTGTAAATAAAAAATACAAGGGAGCAAACAGGTCGGATGGAAATTTTATATATTTTTTATAAAGCTTGGGATATTTTTTGAACAGTAATACATCAGATTCAAAATAAAACTTTTTCCTCATCATACTCTTTATTGAATTCTTGCCTAGTCTGTGGTTAACTACTGTACCTTCTGAAAAGATTATTTTTCCCCCATTTTTTAATAAACTAAATGCTAAATCTGAATCCTCGCGGTTTGGATAACGATATTTTTTGTCGAAGCCTTTTCTTATTTCAGAAGCACGAAAAGCCATGTTACATGTTACGTACATGCCACCAGATTCATTTTTTATATAATGAGAATCTGGATAGAGCCGCCCATTTGTTACGGTTTTGCCTTCAACCGCAACAACTTTATTTACAAATTTACTTTTTATGGATTTTAACCAGCTCGATGATGGTATACAATCGTCATCTATAAATGTAATTATTTTACCACGGGCTATTTTTATTCCTTTATTCCTTGCCTCGGCAGGGCCTGAATTAATTTGCTTTATGTAAATAGTATTCGTAGTTTTGATAGATTTAACGAGTTCTTCGGTACCATCATTGGAACCATCGTCAACTACAATTATTTCGTAATTTTTTTTAGGATAGTCTTGGTTACGAAGAGCTTTTATTAGTCCAATTAACATATTTTTTTTGTTGTAAGTCGGTATGATTACACTTATATCTATCATAGAACTACCTTCAGAGAAAAAGGTTTTATAGTTAAATATACTTTTAGTTTTGCACTAGACACACTTTAAATGCTTTCTTCACATTCTTTTTTAATAGTGGTGTTAATGAATTTGGATGGCGTGAGGGTTCTTGTAACAGGCGCAGACGGGTTCATGGGCTCGCATCTCACAGAGAAACTCGTTAGCTTGGGCGCTGACGTATCTGTTTATGTCAGGGGTAATTCACAAACTGGGACAGTCCAGTACAAACTGAAAAACATAGGTCATATAAAAGATAAATTAAAGACAATAATAACCGGTAATATATCAAATCCGGATTCTATAAAACTAATAGAAAAGAACAACCCACAGATTATTTTTCATCTGGCTGCAGACGCCTATGTACCTAATTCTTTTGAACACCCGCTCGAAGTTATGGAAACAAACCTGATTGGCACTTTGAATGTTCTGCATGCCGTGATGAGACTTCAGGAAGTGCAGCAGGTAGTATGCACATCTTCAAGCGAGATATACGGCACAGCGCAGTATGCTCCTATCGATGAAAAGCATCCGCTTAATCCCACATCTCCTTACGCTGCTTCGAAGGCTGCTGCAGACAGATATTGTTTTGCTTACTGGAACACCTACAAACTTCCTATAGCTATAATACGCCCGTTTAACACTTACGGTCCAAGACACACCTATGACGTAATACCTAAATTTATCAAGCTTGCACTTCAGGGCAAGGACCTTCCGATATATGGCACTGGTAATCAGAGCAGGGACTTCACATATATTGACGACATGATAAAGGCCTTCATGATAATGGGGTCCGAAAAGAAGGCAATAGGCGAAGTTGTCAATTTCGGCACTTCCAAAGACGTAAGCATAAACGAAGTTGCAAAAAAGATAATTGACATAAGCGGCTCAAAATCAAAAATAGTACATCAGGGAGAAAGGCTTGCAGAGGTTAACAGGCTTTGCTGCGATTACAGTAAAGCTAAAAAACTTTTTGGCTGGGAGCCGATGATTGATATAGACGAAGGCCTAAGAAAGAATATAGAGTGGGAAAGGTCCCATATGAATAATTGATTCTTTGATATTTATGAGAATTATTATAATTGGCCCTACTTTACTTACAAGAAAATGTCTAGAGGCTCTAATAAGAGATGGCAGAGACGAGATTGTAGCTGTTTATACATTAGAAGACTCTCTCGGGGTTGAAAAGAGCCGTTTTGTTCTTATGGATGATTTAGCGAAACAAAATAATATAAGACTTTACAAAGTAACAAACATAAATGACAAATTTGTAGTAAAACAAATAAAAGAATCCGACCCAGACGTTATTTTTGAACTTGGATGGTCCCAGATAATCTCAAAAGATATATTAAGCATTCCCAAAAAAGGCTGCATAGGCGTACACGCGTCGTTACTCCCGAAAAACCGCGGCGCAGCTTCGCTAAACTGGGCTCTCATAAGGGGCGACAGAAAGACAGGAGTCACTCTTTTCTACCTGGCGGAGAGACCGGATGACGGCGATATAATAGCCCAGAAAGAGTTTGACATAGACGACAGGGATGACATAAGTACTTTACACTCGAAATCCGACATCGCCAGTGCCGAGCTCGTCCTGGAGAATATAGATGACATACGAAATGATACTGTTAGAAGAATCAAGCAAGACCCTAATGAGGTGACATATACTACCAGGCGGAAGCCAGATGACGGTGTCATAGACTGGAATGCAGGCTCCAGACAGATTTACAACTGGATAAGAGCGCAGACACACCCATTTCCAGGGGCTTTTACTTTCTGGAAAAAGAAAAAGCTTTACGTATGGCAGGCGCAGGTTGATGATAAGGCCAACTGTAAACCAGGCGAAATATTTGAAATAGAAAACAAAAAAGGAATTTTTGTGATGACAAAGGATGGCTTGCTGCTAATAAAAAGAGCCCAACTGGAAAGCGGAGTAGAAATGTGGGCTGACGATCTCGCTGAAAAGTACTGCATCAAGCGCGGTGATTTTCTTGGATGAAAGAATAAACATGGGTGTAGAGTGGATGCTTAATTCAGGCATACAGAACACCTCCGGCGAACACATCGGTGGCTTCAACGGATGGCACGATCTTGATAAAAAAACTTACCCATTTGTCTATTCAGAAATAACAGGTTACGGGATGAATACGCTCCTGTTTTTTAATTCTCTTGCGCATACACCGGCGTTTGTGCACCGGGCAGAACTTGCAGCAAAATGGATAATTGATTCTGCAATGCACAACTGCGGTGGTGTCAGGACAAGGGCGTATAACACAGATCCTGATAACTTGTATTCTTTTGAGAACAACACACTTTACATTTTTGACAATGGCATGGTATTGTCGGGACTCGTAAATCTTTACATGGTCACTAAAAAGGAGGCTTATCTCAAAGCTGCTATAGATATCGGTAATTTTCTCCTTTTGATGCAAAAGAATGATGGATTCTTCTATGCTGCTTACGATGCGAATAACGCCATACGAATAGATAATCAGGATAAGTGGTCTTCCCAGTCCGGAAGCTATCATACAAAGCTTGCAATCGGTCTTGTAGACCTCTATAACGCAACCAAGGACGAGGCTTTCCTGAATTCCGCGCTTAGGATATGTAATGTATCTCTTAAATTACAGGAAAAGAACGGTAGATTTATTACACAACAAAATGAGATAAGTACCCATATGCACCCGCACTGTTATTCTGCTGAAGGTCTTATTTACGCAGGCTCAGTTCTTGGAGAAAATAAACTTATTCAATCTGCAGCAAATGCTATAAAATGGGCGCTCGAAAACCAGCTTCCCGATGGCGGAGTTCCATGCAAATTTATTGATGGGAAATTTATTACCCATGAAAGAAGCGATACGCTAGCTCAGGTTCTAAGATTATCATTGTATTTGAGAAGTATTGGATTAATCGAAGAAGACACGAAGATAGAAAATCTGAAAAACAGGCTGATTCAGTTCCAAAAAACCGAAGGCGACCAGTCAGGAGGATTTTTTTATGGTACGGAACTTGATGGTACCAGAAGAAATCATATAAATTCTTGGTGCAGTATGTTTGCTATTCAATCATTGGCTATGTATAATCATTTTAAAAAACGCTCTAGAATCGGTTTAAATCTTTTTATTTGAACCTTGATGTATGCACAGGAAAATAGCATTGATTGCTGGTGTGAGGCCAGAAATAATAAAAGAAAGCCCTATTATACGCGAGTTCGAAAGACGCGGAACGGATTACTTTGTAGTTTACACGGGACAGCACTACAACTATGAGATGGAAAAGATTTTTTTTGAACAGCTCAAGCTGCCATTGCCTAAATACAACCTCAACATAAGATCCAGTGCGCCATTTCTCCAGGGAGAGCACACCGGAAAAATGCTCATAGAAATCGAAAAAATCCTTCTAAAAGAGATGCCGGATCTTGTTCTGACACTAGGAGATACAAACAGCACCCTTGCTGGATCCCTCACAGCACGAAAGCTATCAACTACAAAGGCATTCACCGGAATAAACATAATGCTTGGTCACATTGAATCTGGCTTGAGGAGCTACGACAAATCTATGCCAGAGGAGATAAATAGGATACTAGCAGACCACCTTTCTGATTACTTATTTGCTCCTACACAAACCGCTGTCGATAATATGATAAAGGAAGGCATTCGCAAAGAGAAGATGTTAATTACAGGCAATACTGTTGTTGATGCCCTTTTCGATGCCATAAAAATCGCAAGGGACAACAACATATTGAATATGCTTGATTTGGATAAAAGAGGATATTTTTTGGTAACGTTCCACAGGCAAGAAAACGCAGACGTAAAGGAGAAATTTTCAAATGTATTGGAAGCTTTCAGCCAGCTCTACAAACAAACAGGGAAACCTGTTATTTATCCTGTTCACCCAAGGTCAATGAAGCTCATGGAAAAATTCAATCTTTCCGCACCAGAAGGCGTAAAGTTTATTGGACCGCTTGGATTTATGGAATTTCTGAAGCTTGAGGAAAATGCAGAAGTCATCCTTACCGATTCCGGAGGTGTTCAGGAGGAAGGCTGCATACTTAATGTTCCTTGTGTTACATTACGTGAAAATACAGAAAGGCCGGAAACTATAGAAGTCGGTTCAAACATTCTTGCTGGTACGGACCCTGAAAAGATAATAAAGTGTGTAAATA
Source organism: Candidatus Aenigmatarchaeota archaeon (assembly GCA_041645025.1). Lineage (GTDB taxonomy): Archaea > Aenigmatarchaeota > Aenigmatarchaeia > GW2011-AR5 > GW2011-AR5 > GW2011-AR5. Next base: position 4,656 of record JBAZQV010000014.1, on the reverse strand, counting down.
TCATGATGGATAAGAAACGCTCTTGGGAAAACCCGTTTGGCGACGGAAAGAGCGGAAAGAGAATAGTAGATTTTATTCTTAATGGTGAGTGATCTTATGCCAGCAAAGCTTATCGACGGCAAAAAGATAGCAGACATGTACCTTACGGAAGTAAGGGATTATATAAAAACTCATGGCATCATGCCAAAGATAGTTACCATACTTGTAGGCGACGATCCAGCATCACATACTTATGTCGATATAAAACAAAAAACATGCCAAAAAATAGGAATAGACGTCGAAATACACAGACCGGTGCAGGACAAAGATAGTATTCTTCAGTTGATACAAAAATTGAATAATGATAGTTCTGTAAATGGCATACTTGTTCAATTACCTCTCCCACCAGGAATTAATGAGGAAGATATAATAAGCAGGATAGACGAATCAAAGGATGTGGATGGACTGCATCCGATGAATATAGGCAGGCTTGCTTACGGAGATGAAAGCATGCCTGCTTGCACAGCGTTTGGTATTATTAAGATTCTGGAAAACGAAAACATTGAACTTGAGGGATCTAATGTGGTAATTTTGGGACGCGGTATACATGTCGGCAAGCCGCTATATTCTATGCTTGTTAATAGAAATGCAACAGTCACGCTTTGCCACAGCAAGACGAGAAACTTAAGCGCAATAACGAAAAATGCAGACATAATAATTGTTGCTATAGGCAAATCTGGTTATCTTACGGGTGATATGATTAAAGAAGGGTCTGTTTTAATTGACGTTGGGATAAACAAAGTTAACGGAGAATTAAAGGGTGATATAGATTTCGATTCGGTGAAGAATAAAGCTAGCCTAATAACACCTGTACCTGGTGGTGTAGGACCTATGACAGTAGCTATGCTAGCGAAGAACACGCTTTCTGCGTATATACGGCAACATAGTAATGATTAGCATGAAAAAAGATGAAATGAGGGAGTTCATTTTAAAAAAGATAAAAGCACAGAGCACTAACCTTGCCCTTAAAAAAAGTGTTAAGATAAGGCAAAAGCTACTTGATTCAGAAGATTACAAGAAAGCTAATTCTATTTTCACTTACGTTTCAAAAAAAGAAGAGGTCGATACCCATAATATTATAAAAGATGCAATAAAAAATAGAAAGAAAGTTTATGGGCCAATTCTTCACAATAAACAGATTTTTGCAGGAGAGGTAAAGAGTTTTGACCGCTTGACAAAAGGAGACTTTGGAATACTTCAGCCGTTTGTTACATCAAATAAAAACAAGTTTGATATAATAATCGTGCCTGGATTGGCTTTTGATTCTAGTGGCGCGAGAATAGGGCGCGGCGGCGGGTATTTCGACAAATTTTTACCGCTTACAAAAGGCAAGAAAATAGCACTTGCATTTGATTTTCAAATAATCCCAAAAATAGATGTCGAGAAACACGATATTTTTATGGACAAGATAATAACTGAAAAAAGAACTATAAGCAGAAATACACATTTTTAAGGTAAAGCTTTTTAATATGTTATTTATTAAAAATGGATTGATGCATATGAAAGAAAAATTATCGATAATAATACCCGCGTGCAATGAGCAGGATAATATAAAGAGAATACCATCTGAACTAATGCCTGTAGCAAGGAAAATAGGAAATTTTGAAGTAATAATTGTTGACGACGGATCGAAAGACCTTACAGCCAAAATAGCAAAAGAACTCTCTAAAGACAGACGAATACGCCTCGTGAAGCACGAAAAGAACATGGGACTTGGGGCCGCTATCAGAACAGGAATAGCAAATTCTACCGGAGATCTTATTGTTTTTCTTGACGCAGATTTTACGTTCCACCCTTCAGAAATACCAAAACTTTTAGAAAAATACAATAAAGGTAACTACGATTGTGTTATTGGCACACAGTTTGGAAAGGGCGGAAAGACAAAAATGCAGTTTCATAGAAAGATTCTCAGCAAGGGCGTAAATACGCTTTACAGAATATTTTTGGGTAGAAAAATAACTTCAATGAGCTCTATATTTCGTTTATACAAGAAATCAGCTTTGCGCGGAATAGGCATGAAGAGCAATAATTTTGACATATGTGCTGAAATGCTTTTTGACATGATAAAAAATGGCAAAAGCATCACAGAGGTTCCTGTTACATTGACTACAAGGATGTACGGCGAATCCAAGCTAAACAACAGAAGGGAAATAAAAAACCACATTAAGGTTCTCACAAAAATACTGAAGTGGAGGTTATTCGGATGAAACCATTTCATATCCTACTGATAATACTTTTTATTGCATTTTTGGTGAGAGCGACTTTCATAGGAACTTATTTTACCGGCGATGCTATAGACACAGTTGGGCCTGCGCGCAATTACGTTGAGATAGGAAGAGCTGCTGTTTATGCAACAAACGCTTCGGAGAAAGCCACGTTCGGCTATATAGACGATGGGCTTTATTTCAACTTTACACATCCACCAATGAGAGTTGTATTATACTCACTGTGGGCGGCTATGTTCGGGTTTTCTAATGCGATAATGATACTTTTGCCCATAATTTTTGGATTACTCTCCATAGTTTTCATTTATTTTATAGGCAAGAAACTTTATTCAGAAAGAGTTGGCCTTATAGCAGCTGCCATAGCTGCTATAATCAGATACCATTTCTACGGCTCTGTTATAGGATTTGGCGACAATTTCTTAATGTTTACAGTGGCAGCTTCTATGTACTTTTTTTATATGTACGCAAAAACTGCAAAAAACAAATATATTATACTATTTTTTATCCCGACAGTTTTAGGATTTCTAACAAAACTTTCTGTAGTTACGACAATACCAATATTTTTTGTTTTTGCCATAATTTACAGGGACAAAATTAGATTGGTACGAACTATAGCTCTTATTATTTTAGCGACAGCAGTGTCTTTTGTTGCTATTTATTTTTCATACCCTATAACAGAGAGCTTTACTGGTGTGTCAAATAATGATTTTAACTTTTTTGATTCTTACATCGGAACATTTTTTGCTGCAACCAAAGGTTACCAGGACATAATATATGAAAAGTCATTTTATTTGTCTTCATATGTATGGCAGTTTACACCATTTTTTGCTGCTTTGATAATTTTGTCAGCTACAAGGTTAAAGCGTGACAGGTCTTATTATGTTTTAGCTTCTTGGCTTGCAATAACCTTTTTGGTAGGATTTCTCAGCAGTGGCCAGGACTTCCAAAGATTTATGGTAATTGGCATAGCTCCAGCTATTTTACTAGTTGCAAAGTATGTTTCTGACTTGAAATTTTTTAAAAAAGACCTAAAGCTCATAGGATTGTTGGGGCTTCTTGTATTTCTTTTAGCTTTTTTAACGGGTTTGAGCGATTTATCACCAACATACGAATTATGGCTTGTGGGTATGGTCTTTTTAATAGCAATAATTTTTATCGTCTTACCTAAAAAAAGACAAATTCTAATCGGTGCTTCCATAGGGCTTTCTATATTTTTCCTTGTTGGAACAAACTTCCTTGTTAATATAAATTCTTCGGCAGTTAAACAACTTACCAATGAGGTTAAAGAAAGAAACTACCCTTACTATGACCTCTGGACAGATCGAGATATTTCCATGTATTTAGCACCCGAAGGAAAACCCCCTTTTCTTCAAAGAGCTGAATTAAACCAAGAATTCATCAAGAAAAATAATATCGCATATATTGCGTTTTATTCTATATACAAAGAGAATGATATACTGAACACATCTAGACTGTGTGAAGATAAGCCATTTTTTGCAAAGGTTAATGGAAGAAATGTTGGCTTGACTTGTAAGATAAATAAAAATAAGATTTAGATATCCCTTCTATGACCTATGCTTTTACCACCCAAAGTTCTAAAATCTCCCGCATTTTTTATCAGTCTTTATGACAATTTTTATTATATTCCCGAACATTGCACCATATCTTTTTGTCACATACTTACGACCGTCAAGAAGGAAGTACCATTCTTTTTCAGTTCGATATTTCAGTCCCCCGTCTGCTATCTTCCAGTAAATCATTTGCACTGTACTTTTTAAAATATTGGAGTTTCTTATATGATCGTAAATAATTATTCTTTGCTTGGCGAGGCGTGTTGCTTCTTCTATGACATGTATATGATTTTCTTCTCGTATATGATGAAGGACGAATGGAATGAGGCAAATGTCAAAAGACTTGGAAGGTAAGTCCAGACGTTTTGTGATGTCTTCAACAAAAAAAGATTCATTCTGTAATTTTGTTTTATTCGCTTCTTCTATGAATTCTTTTGATATGTCTACTCCTACAGTTTTTTTAGTGACTTTACGGGTAAAATTATAATTTGTAAACCCTGAGCCGAAAATTATTACATTCTTATTTCTAACTTCTTGAGTGATGTCATCTGTGTCATTGATTCTGTTAAGTATATTCATTTTCGTTTTATAAAGTTTAGGATGTTTAAATAAAAAACTCATTTTGTCTCACTTCTATTACTTTCATAGAGATTAATATTAAATTACACCCGCTTGATTACATAAGCATTTAGTGATCTTTACACATTGAATAATACACTTTTAAGGCTTTTGAAAAATGTATAGCTTGATGTCAACAAAAAGAAACGAAATTTTTCTGGACAAAAAAATTGTCCTTATCATTTTTGCTGTTATAGTATTTG
>JBAZQV010000066.1:0-3205 GCA_041645025.1 Candidatus Aenigmatarchaeota archaeon | reverse complement strand
GGACTTATCTTGTAGGATAAATCATCAGGTGCTAGTTATGAAAGGAAAGAAACCTATTACAGTTAGAATTGGATCGCGAGGTCATAAAATAACTGAACCTGCCAAAGATGTCATATTTACGTATCCGGATATTCCCGGCGGATGGCATATTCTTGAAAACAATGACAAGTATGTTTTGTGCAGTGACACTGGCAAATACCTTACTTTTGTTGAATTCTGCCATACAGGGCATGGTAATTTGTCATTCTATAAAGGACGTGAATGGGAAAGAAGACCCCATGATGATAATGATTATGTTCTTACGAGACCTAAAAAATACTACGGCACAAAAATGCCGCTTACTTTTGTTCAGCATATTAGAAATGCCATAAGAGATGCTAAAGAAATTGGTGGTTAATAATATGAAAGTATTGTTCATTGTTGCAATTCTGACTTTGCTCCTACTAACAGGATTAGTCCATGCTTACGGCTTCGGCGGCATATTTATTGGGTCTTCTTCCAGCAATTACAATTATGGGTCATATGGCGGTTATTACACCTATCCACGCTATTCTTACTACAATCCAAGTGCGATCACTACACTTCCAAACTACTATTATGGTGGCTCCTATGCATATCCTTCCCGGAGCAGTTTCAATATCCGCTTTGGTTGGTAAGCTGTTTTGATGTCGTTTTTTAATTTAAATACCTAACTATGTATATTCATCGATATGTCTATAGAACGACATATGCCTCGTAGAAACACACCGCCATCTTCTGAAGAGATATTTGGCATGCGCAAGTTTAGTGAAATTGAGCTCGGTCTTCTTCAAATGCAGATATTGTGGCTGCTTAGCAGAAAATCAACCCACGGTTACGAAATAATGAAAATTCTCAGCAATATCAAAAAGACAAAAATAACACAGGGCACTCTTTACCCGACGCTGCAGGCGCTGGAGGGACGGGGTTTGATAAAGCGACACGAAGAAGGTAGAAGATCCATATACAGTATAACACTTCGCGGGAGAAAGGTCATGAATGAAACATGCATGGACTTCTCCAAAACGTTTTTTGGTATATTTCAGAACTTTGTTTGTGAAAAATGTGTACGTCCACAGGACAAGAAAGATGAACTTGTCAAAATAGGTGAGAAAAAATGAATACGCTCGAAATAAAAAACCTACACGTGAGTGTGGGCGGCAAGGAAATAATAAAGGGTATTAGCCTTACCATAAGGGAAGGTGAAATACATGCGCTCATGGGGCCGAATGGCTCTGGAAAAAGCACACTTTCTTACGCAATAATGGGGCATCCACGATATACGGTCACAGAAGGCGAAATGCTTTTCAACGGGCAAAACATCCTTGAACTTAAAACCAATGAGCGCGCAAAGCTTGGAATATTTCTATGCTTTCAATACCCGCTTGAAGTCCAGGGCGTTCGTATGGCAAACTTTTTGCGACTTGCAGCTAATGGCAATAATAAGGATATTGGAGAATCTGTGGTGGAATTCAGGCAGCGACTCAATGAAAACATGAAGCTGCTGAAAATAAATGACTCTTTTTCGAACAGATACATTAATGATGGCTTTTCCGGCGGGGAAAAAAAGATGGGAGAGATACTCCAGATGGCTGTTCTGAAGCCAAAAATAGCCATACTAGATGAGGCGGATTCGGGTCTGGATATAGACGCACTCAAGGTCGTCGCAAATGGTATTAATCATGCGATGAAGACAGCACCTCTCGGAGTCCTTATAATAACCCATTATCAGAGGATACTCAATTTCATAGAACCTGATTTTGTTCATATCGTTGTCGATGGCAAAATAAAGAAATCGGGCGGCAAGGAACTTGTGGAAAAACTAGAAGAAGAAGGCTATGCGTGGGCTCATGAAGAAATAGCTTAGGTGGTTAATATCGATAACGATTCACTACTTAATATACGATCTGATTACGATGAGAAGTTTGGATTTAACGTAAATATAGAAACAGTCCGGCAGACCAAGAAGGGACTTTCGCCGGAGATTGTCAAGGAGATTTCCGCGATAAAAAATGAGCCGGAATGGATGATGCAATTCAGACTACGCGCACTTGAAACTTTTCTCAGAAAACCGATGCCAAAATGGGGCCCTAACCTTGGAGACATTGATTTTGATAATATTATATACTATCTTAGTGCTTCCAAAAATAAAGCAGATAACTGGGATGATGTACCTCAGGAAATCAAGAACACCTTTGATCGACTGGGTATTCCAGAGTCGGAAAAGAAGTTTCTTGCTGGCGTAGAAGCGCAATTCGATTCTGAAGTTGTATATAGCAAACTTCGTGAAGATTTAGAAAAATTAGGTGTTATATTCTGCTCGACAGACCAGGCACTAAAAGAGCATCCGGAACTCTTTAAAAAATTCTTCGCAACGGTTGTGCCTTCGGAGGACAATAAGTTTTCGGCACTGAACAGCGCGTTTTGGTCAGGCGGCAGCTTCGTCTATGTGCCGAAGGGCGTTCATGTGCCAATACCTCTGCAAGCATACTTTCGTATAAACTCGAAGGAGCTCGGCCAGTTTGAGCGCACATTGATAATTGCGGACGAGGGCAGCCGCGTACACTATGTCGAGGGGTGCTCAGCCACATCTTATTCTGCTGGAAGTCTGCACGCTGCTGTTGTCGAAGTAATAGCGCTGGAAGGCGCGCATGTGCGTTACACCACTTTGCAGAACTGGTCCAATAATGTTTACAACCTTGTCACGAAAAGGGCTTTTGCACACAAAAATGCCATAGTCGAGTGGCTCGACGCAAATATAGGCAGCAGGATAACGATGAAATTTCCAAGCGTTTATCTTATCGGAGAAAACGCAAAGGCTGACATGATGTCCATAGCCTTTGCAGGTCACGGCCAGACGCAGGACACGGGCGCAAAAGCAGTGCACATGGCTCCAAATACAACGTCAAACATAATCAGCAAGTCTATCAGCAAATCCGGCGGCCGCACAACTTACAGGGGGCTTGTGCGCGTGGAAAAGGGCTGCGCCGGAGTAAAATCAAACGTCCGCTGCGACGCTCTTCTTCTGGATGAAAATTCAATATCAGACACGATCCCTTACATGGAAATAAACGAGAAGAAGGTCTCTATCGGACACGAAGCGAGCGTGGGCAAGATAGGCGAAGAGCAGCTCTTTTATCTAATGAGCAGAGGCCTGAGCGAGCAGGAGGCTACAGGCCTTATTGTC
>JBAZQV010000065.1:0-3234 GCA_041645025.1 Candidatus Aenigmatarchaeota archaeon | reverse complement strand
ACAATATGTCCTGAGAGGCATCAGAACGGAGTCGGATTACCAATATGAACGTGAAATGAGGCATATCAACAGCACTATACGTCCCGAAACTAAATCTATATTCCTCATGCCGCCGCCAGAACTCTCCGGAATAAGTTCCAGCATGGTTAAGGGTCTTGTCGGCCCTGATGGGTGGGAAGATGTTGTTGAAGCATTCGTACCAAATCCCGTTTATAATAAATTACTCCATAAATTCAGGGGATACTTCACAAAATGGCTTGCCCTGTGCAGAAGGCTTGAAATAGAAAACACGGAAACCCCCTATTTACAACTAATCGATCTGTATTCTGATTCCCAGAGATCTTACCACACCCTAGCTCATATAGTACGCAGTCTTCGCGAATTCAACGCTTCAAGAAGTCTTTCGATTCGGCCGGATGCTGTTGAAATGGCATTGTGGTATCATGACGCAATTTACGACACACATTCGAGAGACAGTGAAGAAAGAAGCGCACAACTAGCCTATCAAGCTTTACAAGAACTCGGTCTTCCAAAATCATTTGCAGACACAGTACGCAGTCTTATTTTATCTACTAAGCACGCCACCATACCGACTTATGATGATGCCAAGTTAATAACCGATATCGATCTGGCTATACTAGGCAAACCGTATGAAGAATTTGAAGAATACGAGAGGGATATACGTGACGAGTATAGATGGGTGCCAGACGACCAATTCAGAGCAGGGCGAAAAGCTGTTCTTCAAGCCTTCTTGGGCAGACCCAACATTTACAACACAGACTTTTTCAGGGACAAATATCAAGATGCGGCAAGAAGGAATCTGGAAATTTCATTATCCAGGCTCTAAAACTACTATTTTCCGTGATTTTCCCGCAGTCCAAACGTGATTTGTTTTTACTTTAAGAGCTTTTCATGACACAGTATTTGTTACTGGTCAAGAGATATATTTATATAGTTTTTGCCTGATAGGATGACTATAGAGGGGTAAAAATGGTCGCAAGTTCAAAGGTATTGGACGCACTAAGGACAATAGGTCTAAACAAGTATGAACGTAACTTATGGGTAGCTCTGCTTTCACGCGGCTCTTCTACGGCCGGCGAGCTTTCTGATATTTCTAGTGTTCCGCGATCAAGATGCTATGATGTTCTTGAATCGCTTGCTGACAGGGGATTTGTAATCGTCCAGCCAGGCAAGCCGATGAAATATGTTGCAATACAGCCAAGAGAAGCGCTTGAACGCCTTAAGAAAAAAGTCCAGCAGGAAGCTATGGAAACAAGCGAAAAAGTAGACCGTCTTGTGAAAAGCGAGCACATAAAAGAGCTGGAAAAAATACATAGAGATAACATAAAAACTGTGAAACCGGAAGACCTCACAGGCGCGTTGAAGGGCCGCTACGCAATGCTGCAGCAGCTTGAGACGATGATGAAAAACGCCAAAAAGACCATAAAGCTCATGACAACGGAAAACGGCCTTGCGGAGCTGGTTGAAAATCATTCTAATGTTCTCAAAAAAGCATCAGATGCGGGTGTAAAAATACAGATAGCTGCACCTATCACAAAAAACACTTTAGATCACGCAAAGACGCTTTCCAAATATGCTCAGGTCAGAAGCACAGAAGATGTTGTTGCTATACAAAATTTCCTCGGCCGCATGTGTGTTGTGGATGGCGAGGAATTTGTTATTGGACTCACGGATGACATGAAAGTCCACCCAACCCAGGATGTTGCTCTTTGGACACAAAGCTCACACGCCACGGCAAACGTTTTTGAACCTATGTTCGAGATGGTCTGGTCTCACGCAAAACCTGTGAAGTGATTTTTATGACTATTACTTCTATTTCTGATCCGATTAGGAGGGGCTATTTGATTGGGCGTGTAGTAGAAAAATATTTGACACGTGTAACTACAGCATATTATGTGGGAGAATCACCATTAGATGACCTAGTACCTCTTTTGGGTCGCCGATCCGCAAAACGAAGTATGTTTGTATATGAAATTGCCCATGATATTATTGAAGCTGCGAGAGGACTAGATTCCAAAAGAGTCTTGGGAATGATGCCTGCAGATTTTGATATCAAAGAAGTGAAAGAACGAGTTGCGAAAGATGTAAGGTGTTTTGTAGAGTCTTGTGACTTAGAAGTTGACGAATCACTTCAGAGATATTTGGATGACCTTCAAGCAACTCCCGTCAGTATCTCTCAGCCAATTTCGGCACCCCTATAATTTTTCAGCTTTATTACAATTAAAACTTTCGAAAGCATATTTTCTATATGCAAATAACCCCAAATGAAATAAAGCTGGACCGCGAGCTCTCCGATTTGGACAAGTTTGCCATTGGCTTTGCCAAATCGATCAGCAATCATACAAAATACGTCATTGTAAGCGGATATGTCTCTATCCTTCTTGGCAGGACTCGCGGCAGTGAAGATATTGATATGCTAATTCCCGAAACGAACGGGAAAGGGTGGATAAAAATTTATCGGGCATTGGAGAAAGCCGGCTATCAGTGCATCAATGCTGCAGCGCAAGATTCATTCTCATATCTCAAGGATGGGATTGCTGTCAGATTCGCGCCTAAAGGCTCACCAGTCCCTAATATGGAGATACTATTCGCCGAAGAAGACGTCCAAAAACTTGCGCTTTCAACCAAAATGACTGCTGTTGTTGGAAAAGACAGAATTTTCATCTCGAATTTAGAACTTCAAATAGCGTACAAGGAAATAATTCTAGGATCACCAAAAGACATGGAGGATGCAAGGCATTTGCGCGCCATTCTAGGAAAGGCTATAAACATGAAAAAGCTAAAAGAATATGAAGGTGTGCTTCATGAAAAACAATGAAAAGAACCAAGAACAGCGAATGGCTTTCATAGATTTCTGGGCGAACTACGTCAGGACGCATGATGACAAAGAATGGTCGAGGCTTCAGAACATTATAATTAACCAGACGCCTGGCATGACAGCAGAGCAGTTCCTGGAAATGAAGGGACACAACACGAAAGTGAAGTAAATATTACTATTGTAATTTTTTTGTAATTGTTATTTCTTACGAATCAACTATTTTAAGATTGAATGAAATAGGGAACCTAGGTTCCCTATAACCCTCCTGTGTGCGTCGCCCTTCCTCTGCGGGTTTTCCATGAAGTCTATGAAGTCAAACCCGCAGTATTCCCGCTCGGCTAATAAACGAGTAATGGGATGCAACGGAAAAAATAGAAAGCGTTGATGCCTACTTT
>JBAZQV010000013.1:0-19299 GCA_041645025.1 Candidatus Aenigmatarchaeota archaeon | reverse complement strand
GAAAAGTCTCAGAAGATATGAATTGGGATCTATTAAGCCATCAGAATGTTGATAATCCTCTTATGCTCGACCAAGGAATAGATAAAGTACAATTTAAGGAAACATTTCTTAGGGCTCGTGAGGAGCTTAACTATTTCAGAGAAAAATACATAAAAGACAACCTGAAAAATAACTTCTTTGATACAATATTTGACGCGGCGAAACACCCCAATGATACGCTGAAAACTATAAGAGGTGTTCTATCGAAGAACAAGATGCCGATACAAAAATAATTATAAATATACTAAATGTAAAATTTTCAAAACCAAGAAATATTTTATTCTTATTATAAACGGTTATTATGATTATTTGATTAGATTCATTTTTATCCCGTCAGGATGAAAGAATTATTTCAGAAAAGGTTTTTCTATTAAATTTAGGAATTTTTTATCAATTCGAAATATATTTCTCGTGCTGGAAATAGATAGTAAAGAAACGAGCATTCGTAAGCTGTTGGAATTCTGTTCATTATTGGCTCAATCAGGTAGTTCCAGAATGTCCATTTCTTGCCAAATATATACTTCTTTACCCGCACAGCTTTGAAATCAAAAGTGCCATGTTCTGTCGGATAATTACAGAAGAAGTCCATCGTATTGTGCATGAATGCCCTTTTATGGAATGGCTGCACCCAAATAGTATGCACAGTTACGCTCCATATCTTTAACACTCCGCCAGGCTTCAGTATTCTGCATAACTCCCGCATGACTTCTGGAAAGTTATTTACATGCTCAATAACTTGTGATGCCCTTATCTCGTCAAAGGTATTGTCCTTAAACGGATAGGGAAACTTGTTAAGGTTATGGATTACATCCACACCTTTGAAACGGCATACGTCAAGATTGACATAGCCCTTCATTGGCTTCTCTCCACATCCTATATTTAGCTTCTTCATCTTAATTCACAACTAAGGTTTAATTGTTTCATACATAGGATTGATTAAAAAAGTATAAAAATGAGTAACAAAATTGCCGATTATATGGGTTTCATACCAAAAAGTTTATAAACGAATTTGTTTTAAGAATTATTGCTTTATATTTGTAGAAATTACAAGTGTTTTTATAATGAAAATATTACTATTTTACCCACCTAATAATGAGGAGTATGGCGTTTTTGAGGATGCACAGCCTTTGGACTACCCTCTTGGACTTTGTTATGTTGCTGCTGTTCTTGAAAAAAGGGGACATGTTGTAAAGATATTTGATCTCGCTCATGATAAAAAACTCAGTGGCATGAAAAGCGTTGAGAGTATAATTAGTTCTGAAAAGCCTGATATGATTGGAATAAGCTGTCTCACTTACAACAGGAAGAATGCTTTTCGTCTGGCTAAAACTGCCAAATCTTTGGATAACAAAATAAAAGTTATCATGGGCGGTCCCCACGCAACATTTTACCCAACTCAGATACTTGAAAACTTTCCAGTTGATGTTATATTTTCCGGTGAGGCCGAACAGACTGTAGACGAACTTATGGATGCATACGAAAACAACAAATCATTTGATGGCATAAGTGGCATAGCTTTCAAAGATAAGGACGGAAAAATTAAAGTCAATAAAAATAGAGAGTGGTCTATTGACATTAATTCATTGCCAATGGCCGCACATCATCATTTCGCTGATGATATAAGGAAAAAGAAATGGGCACATGTAATTGGCAATAGAGGATGTCCATTCGGTTGCAACTTTTGTTCTACCACATATTTTTGGGGACTACGAACAAGAAAGCGAGACCCTAAGAATGTAGTCGATGAAGTGGAACACTTGGTTAGAGAATATGGCGTTGAGAACATTTACTTTGAAGACGATACTTTTTCAGTAGACCAGGATTGGGCAAGAGATGTATCCGAGGAGATAATAAAAAGAAATCTCAATATTAAATGGCAAGCCATATCCAGGTTTAACTGTATATCTAGAGAATTGCTTGATGTAATGAAGAGATCTGGCTGTGTAAGACTTACATTTGGACTTGAGTCTGGAGCAGCAAAGATTCTTAACAATCTCCATAAGGGTCTTAACAAACAGGTTGTGATACAAGGATTCGAGATGCTTAAGGATACCGGCATAGAAATAGGTTTATTCATGATGATTGGAAACCCTGGCGAAGATGAGGAGACTGTAAAAGAGACATGCGAACTTTTAGACAAGGTCAAATATTATGATGTTGATTCTGTCTCTGTTTTACAACTCTTTCCCAACACACCGTTTTATGTTATGGCACGGGAAAAGGGCTTGATAGATGACAGTTTCTGGATAAGCGAAGATGCGCCGGTTCCTTATTATTTGGCTGAACATGATTTAAGAACATTACAGAAGTATGCACTACGGATAATAATGCATTGCCAGAGAAAGAAAGGTATTAAGAATTTTGTTAAATTTTCTCTGACAGCTGGGAAAAAAATAACAGTACGCAAAGCAAAGAAAATAAAACAGATGTGTACAGCTTAACGTTGGGACCTTTCATATTTTTGACACGGGCACTTGTAGCTTATCAACTTTCCACATCCGTCTAACTTGGAAAGCATCACGGAACATGCCATATTCTGGAAACCATGGAGCATGACGTCATGACCACAATTACAAAGAACATCTGGTATTTTCTTTTTACTGAGCATAGTCTTACGCCATTGAAGTATATGAAACATATTAAGAATTTAAATCTATTACAAAAATTTATACATAGGCTAATTTTTAAAGGGCGAAAATGATGAAAATTGGAATTGCTTGGGATTTTTTGGTGGATAAAGGCGGCGGAGAAAGAGAAGTACTTCTCATGGCAAAGATATTAGGCGCGGATATTATAACTACCCAATATATGCCAGAGAGAACTTACAGTGATTTTTCTAAAATCAATGTTATTTCTAACCCACTGAAAACTTTTCCAATACCCCTTTTGATGCACAAGGAGGCTTCTGAAAAATTCAAGAAAATCGATCTGTCAGATTACGATTTTTTGATATCTATTGGAGATTGGGCAAAATTTGTGTCTTTGAATAAAACCCTGAGAGGAAGACATATACACATAACAATATCACCACCTAGGATGTTTTCGGATCTTAGGGGAGATGTCGAAAAAAATCTTGGTCTGTTTAAAAGAATTTTTTTCAAATGCTGGGTTTACTTTGCGGTAAGATCTGATAAAAAAGCTATGACTGAAATAGAAGAGGTCTATGTTCAATCCTTGGAGGGCAGAAGAAGAATAGAAAATTATTACGACAGAAAAGTCGAAACTATTATTCTTTATCCACCTACAGAAATTAAGAAATTTAAGTCACGCAAAGCTGGAGGCTATTTTTTATCCGTGCAGAGAATTATGCCACAGAAGAACATAGAGACACAGATAGAAGCTTTCAATAGAATGCCGGATAAAAGGCTTATAATAGCAGGGAGCCTCATTGACAATAAAAAAGAATATTTCAACAGGCTAAAGGCTTCTGCCAAAGAAAATATAAAATTCAAAATAAACTTAACAGAAAACGAACTAATAGAGCTTTATTCCCACGCGAATTGTGCTATACAAACCTCTACTAGGGAGGACTTTGGTCTAGTTCCTGTGGAAGCTATGGCGTCTGGTAAACCTTGTATAGCTGTTAATGAGGGTGGTTTTATGGAAACTATAACAAATGACACAGGAGTACTTATCAATAAACCATATGTAGAAAATCTTATCGAAGTTGTTAAAGGTTTCAAAATAAGTAAATATAAAAGGTCTGCAATGCTTAAACGAGCAAATATGTTTTCTGACGAGGTTTTTGAAAAAAAATTAAGTAAAATTATATTTTCTGGTGTTTAAAATGCAATTAGGTATACTAACGACTTCCTTCAAGCCATATGAGTGGTATTCTGGTATTTCTAACGCGGTTTACTTGATGGCTAAACAACTGAATGAAAAGTATGATGTAGATGTGAAGATATTTGCACCTGAAGCACCAAGTTTCAGAAAGCATAAAATTTATAAGAATTTTACAGTAAGCCGCTTCAAAACAATAGATTTGAGCAAACTTGGGGGATATCACGTATCTTTTGAAGCATTCAAAATGGTTTTGAAAAATAATTTAGATATTATTCACTCGTTTCATTACGGTTATTTTCCCGCAACAATTGGGTTTAATGTATCAAAGAAAAAGAACATACCGCATATGTTCACCACAGCCTACCATCCACCCAGTAATAGAATTAAGAAAAATCTCTTAAAGTTATACAACATATCTCAGGGAGCACATATAATTAGAAATTCCAGCACAGTTTTACCCTTTAATAAAAACGAAAAAGATCAACTGAGCTTAATATCAAAAGGGAATTTCAAAATTGTGCCATGCCCCATAAATCACAATATATACAAGCCACGCGGTTCGAAGGCGGATAAACTTACTGTTGCTTTTGTGGGACCAATGGAGTTATGGAAAGGTCCTGTTGTAGCATATAAAATTTTTAGGCAATTGGAATCTGAAAGAAAGGATATTAAATTTATTTTTGTCGGCAACGGAACCCTTAAACACCAAGTCAAATTGTATAATAGCCTTAAAACAAAATCAAGTAAAAGATTTCTTTTTACACATGACTTGACATCGAAGCAGCTGGCCGATATCTATAACATGGCAGATGTGCTTATAGCCCCTACTGTTTACGAATCCTTTGGATGTACTATAGCAGAGGCTATGATGTGTGGTACACCAGTTGTGAGCACACGGGTTGGGGCTGTTCCAGAAACTGTTGGAAAGGGTGGATTCTTGGTAAATTATGGGGACTGGGAAAAAATGAAGAAATACGTAGATTTGCTGCTGGACGATGAGAAAATAAGAAAAAAACTTTCAAAAAACGCCATAAAACAAGCTAATAATTATAGGTACGATGTTGTAACTGAAAAGATATTTAGAATTTACAAAAAAAATATTTAGGACATTAGAACAATTCTTAAATTATAATCAATGGTTTAAAAAGATTGTCAAAATACTCTAATAGTGAAATTATGAAAGCATTGATAACAGGAATAACAGGATTTGTTGGCTCGCATTTAGCAGACTATCTAATTGCCCGTGGCGATGAGGTATATGGTACTGTAAGATGGAGGAGCAGACTTGACAACATAACTCACATAAAAGACAAAATTAAATTGATAGAGACTGATATACGCGATTCCTATAGTATTGAAAAAGCAATCAAGACAGTTGAGCCTGATGTTATCTTTCATCTTGCAGCACAGTCGTTTGTTCATACGTCTTTTCATGCACCACAGGAAACGCTTTCTACTAACATAATAGGTACTGTTAATTTACTAGAAGCGATAAGATCTTCTAAAACAAATCCAGTAATCCAGATAGCTGGAAGCAGCGAGGAGTATGGCCTTGTTTATCCTCAAGAAACTCCGATAAAGGAGACCAATCCTTTGCGTCCTCTTAGTCCCTATGGGGTCAGCAAGGTGGCTGAGGACATGTTGGCTTATCAATACCATAAAAGCTATGGACTGAAGACGATAATAACAAGGGCGTTCAACCACGAGGGACCCAGAAGAGGTGATGTTTTCTCTACCTCAAATTTTGCCAAGCAGATAGCAGAAATTGAAAAGGGGCTTAAGGAACCTGTGATACAAGTTGGCAACCTGAATGCAAGCAGGGACTTCACTGACGTTCGTGATGTTGTGCGGGCTTATGTCATGGCTGTGGAAAAGTGCGATTATGGCGAGGCTTACAATATTTGCAGTGGCAAGACCTGGAAGATAAGTGATATGCTCCAGCTGCTGTTATCCATGTCTAGCAAGAAAATAGAAGTAAAGCAGGACCCTGCTCGAATGAGGCCAAGCGACGTTGAAATACTGTTGGGTGATTCAACCAAGTTCCGCCAGCAGACCGGATGGAAGCCAGAGATACCTTTTGAAACGACTATGAAGGACCTGCTCGATTACTGGAGAAAATTGGTTTAGAAGTAAAAATGGCGAAATGGGCCGGCACTATCTCCATCTTTAGTAATTGAATTAAAGATGTATTCACCATATTTTTAACCAGAAAGGTTTGTCTTATGAGCCAGATAAAAAATGCAATGAAAAACAGCTACTTTGTGCTGACACTTTCCATATTTAGCATATTTATTGGCTACTTGTTTAGAATTTTCTTGTCAAGATCACTTTCCATAGCGGATTTCGGTCTTTTTTACGCTGTCGGTGCGTTTATCGGACTTTTCACTTTAGTGCGATACCTAGGACTTAATTCGGCACTTGTCAAATACATACCAGAATTCTTGGTAAAGAATGACAAAAATAAAATAAAGACGTCCGTCACGATTATACTTGTTATTCAGACACTTACGGTACTAATTTTTACAAGCGTCATACTGATGTTTCATAACAACATAGCATCTTCTCTTTTCAAAGCAAGCGCCGCTGACAGGGTACTTATCCTTATGGCCTTGAGCTTCCTGCCAAGCTTGTTTTTTGTCGTGTTTCAATCGGTTTTCCAGGGATACCAGAAGCTCAGAACATACGCCCTTGTGGAGCCCGTGAGAATTTCACTCACGTTCCTGCTTTCCGTGGCGCTTATTTCAATGGGCGTTGAAGGCGTGGCGCTTGCTTATTTGATTGCAGCTATATTGACTACACTAGTATTTTTTTACAGTTTTTACAAGCTTGGCATAATGAATGCGAAGATGGAAATAACTTCGGGTATTCTGAAGAAAATCCTCAAATTCAGCATGCCGATTTTTGTCAGCAGCATAGCCATATTTATAATAACCTACACAGACACAATAGTCATCACCTTTTACAGGTCGCTTGAAGAAGTGGCTCTTTACCAGGTTGCCATGCCTACTTCCCAGCTGCTCCTGATTTTTTCCGGCTCTATAGCTGCTGTTGCATTTCCCCTTATATCCGAGCTTCACGCAAGGAAAAAATTCGGAGAGATACAAAAGAGCATATCAGTCATAATAACAGTACTTGTTTTTTTGATACTCCCGTTTGTGATACTCCTTGTCTCATTTCCGGAAATAATAATAAAATTTTTGTTCGGCGACGGATTTTTGTCAGCAGCAATAACACTCCAGATACTTACTGTAAGCATGATTTTCTACTCTATTTTTACTGTTCTTCAAACAACATTGGATGGTATAGGCAGACCTTTCATCAACACAAAAATATTGTTTTTGATGGCAGGAGCTAATCTTGTTCTCAATATAGCGCTTGTCCCGATATACGGCATTACTGGATCTGCGGTAGCTTCTCTTACAGCTTACTTGATCGGAGTTGTTGTAGGATTTGGCTTTGTTAGAAAACTTCTGAATATATCCCTGCCTTTCTACAAACTTGCTAAAGTGTCCGCTGGCGCTATTATTTCAACAGGTATTATATATCTCTTGAGACCGTATGTTTACATCCCTATTTACCAACAGTTCGCTGTTTTACTTGTGATTGGCTGGGTATTTTATTTCGCGTTTGTAATATTTTCAAAGGCGGTTACTGCAAATGATATTGCGTTTATGGAGACGGCAAACATGCCAAAAACGTTAAGGACAATAGCAAAATTAATTTTCAGGCGATAAAAATGAACAGACAAATGGAGGTGGTTTCGTGAAGATAGCAATATTCCACGACTACTTTCGATAAGAGAGGAGGCGGCGAGAGGCTTGTAATAAACCTTGCAAGGTCGCTGAAGGCTGATGTATATACGGGTTTTATCGACAAGTCAAAGACATTCGATACTCGCGGTGTCAATGTTTCCAGCTTCAGCATAAAAGGCCCGCAACTTTACAGAAATATCAGGATAGCTAGGAAGTTTGAGACATACAAATTCCCTAAATATGACGCTTACATATTTTCTGGCGTATGGTGCATCTCTGCTGCGCATAAATGCCATCCTAACGTTCTTTACCTTCACACACCGATGAGAGCACTCTACGACCTCAAGAGCTATTTTTTGAAAAAGTCTAACCTTGCATCACGTTTAGCGCTGAAGAAATTTGCCAGTTACTGGACACCCAAGGATAAAATGTACATGAGCCAGTTTGATCGGATAGCTGCTAATTCGCACAATGTAAGAAAGAGGGTCCTGAAATATTATGGCAGGAAGCTTTACCGTAAGACATCTGTTGTTTATACTGGTATAGAGACAAAAAAATACAAATATGTCAAGAGCGGCGACTTCTATTTGTCGGCGGCAAGACTTGATCCGCTCAAACGTATTGACATGATAATAAGGGCCTTCAAAAAAATGCCAGGTAAGAAACTGGTTGTGGCAGGCGCAGGACCTCAGGAAAAACAACTAAGGAAGCTGGCTTATGGCTGCAGGAATATAGAGTTCCTTGGCAGTGTTAGCGATGCTAGAATGCTAGACCTTTATTCCACCTGCAAAGCTACTATAGCTGCCAATGTGGATGAGGATTTAGGATTGATAGCTATAGAGAGCCATGCTTCTGGCAAGCCGATAGCTGCAATAAAGGAAGGGGGTTTTCTTGAAACTGTTAATAATAACAATGGCGTTTTCTTCAAGAACGAGGATGATATAGCAAGGGCTTTGGATAAGCTGGAAAAAACCAAATGGAATCCAAAAACGATACAAAAGTCCGCCCAAAAATATGATATAAAGGAATTTACAAAAAGGATTCGCGGAATACTTGATGTTATTGTCAAAGATTAAGGCGATGAAGATGGCTGTTGGTGCAATGCCGATAGCTGGCATTTGCCAATGCCCAGCGATAATTTTGAATATCCTATTAGCCGAGCGTGAGTACTGCGTCCTCTTGAGCGCAGGTGAGAGCGAGGCTATTTTTCTGAATGCACATCCATTTATAGCATCTGACATAAATTTTCAGACATATTATGATGTCAGTGCTATACATGGTTAAGCGAAGCTTAATCAGTACAGGTGAAACTTCGTTTCACCTTGTATACGGAAGACATTAAGTTGTATGAAAACTAATGTCTTCCACTATAGTAAATGCGGATAGTGGTGCTTACCTCTACAAAAGGAAGATCATCGTATTTTCTATTGAATAGAGGACTTTGAATAATATATGTTTCATTCAAAGTCCTTATTGTGAACTTTGACAAATTATGGAGATCAAAGTTCTCAATAGACAGTTTTATATACTTTTATATAAAACTATACAAAATGACCGAGACATGTATTAACATAAAATTCTTTGACAGGTCATTCGGCTCTTGGAAGGACTCGCAGCGCAGAAGCGAGCATCTTCTGGAGAGGATGAAGACACGCGGCATAGGGATAATGCAGATAAAAGAAGCTGTCAGCAAGGGCGCGAAAACCTTGCGGAGCGATGGCTCTGTTGTGGCAGAATACAGATGGATCAAGGTTGCTTACAGGGAATTCAGGCTTCGTAACGCAAGAAAAATATATCCCATAACTATAGTAGAGGTGTATTGAAATGGAAAAAATTAATTATCCTTGCCCATGCGGTGGCAAGGTGAAATGGTCAAAAGAGAAAGCCGTCCAAGACGGGATTGACTGCGGCATTCTTGACATAGAAATATGCGACAAATGCGGATCAAAATATTTTCCCGAAGAGTCAATGGAAATAATAGAAGAAAAACTTAAGGAAAAAAGTCTCTGGGGAACTAGAAAAGAAATCAAAATCTGGAGATCTGGCGGCTCTGTCGTCATAAGGCTGCCCACGGAAATTTCAAGGTCCATGGGCTTGGCGAAAGTAAAGAAGGGCTACATATATCCCGAAGGAAAAAGAAAGATAATGATCGAATTTTGAGGGATATCTACGCCTCATAGAGCCAAGGAAAAAGTCAAATGCATGGAGTGCGGACGGCAAACCAGAGATTTCGAACTGGGAAAACTATTTTACATGCCGAATAATAGGAGACATCTCAAATTATTGAACTTTAATACCGCGAGATCTCCTTTATAGCAAACTCAACAAAAGTTCAAATATCATTGAGATTTGCTATAAGACGATGAAGAAGGCTGTTGGCGCAATGCTGGTAACTGGCATTTGCAAGGCTTCAATGAAATGTATTTTCCTGAAGACCAGGCATAAGTAAAAATAATAAGAAAAGTGGGCCCGACGTGTTCTGAATTTGAAGTTCGGGTTAGCAAGATTGTTTCATAATAGCGCAAGAATCAAAGCCTTAAATATTATGGATATAATTTATAGTTAGTGATAATATGAAATTCAAGGTTTTAATTGAAAAAGGTGAAGATGGCTATTACGTAGCTACTGTACCAGCTCTTCCTGGATGTATTTCTCAAGGAAAAACAGAATTGGAAGCAAAAGAAAACATTAAGGAAGCCATAGAACTACATCTTGAGGCTTTGGCCGAAGATGGTATACCTATAGTTACAAGCGGAGATGGAAAAGTAACAGAAGTACAGGTTAAATTATGAAACTTCCTGTAATCTCTGGAAAAGAAACGATAAAGGCTCTTTCTAAAATTGGTTATTATGTACGTGACCAGAAAGGTAGTCATGTTCATATGCGGCATCCTACAAAGAAGCCCCTCACAGTTCCTATGCACAATGAGATAGACAGAGGAACACTGAAAGCGATAATCAAAGCAGCTGAAATCTCTGAAAAGGAGTTTATTGAATTACTATAGTAGATGACATTAGTTTTCATACAAAATAATGTCATCTGCATATAGCAGTGACATCATAATATGTCCAAATAGTTATGTCACGTGCTATACAATGAAGTGCACTGGGTTATGAAATGAAGAAAGAAAGTAACACATAAGCTGGATACCGAAATTAATAAAAAGGCAGAATTACAGAATATTTTTGGTGGAGAATTCTTATAGGTGTTCCTTTCTACAATTTTTTTGCCCATTTCATCGTCCTATGCATTAAGTTCGTGTGAATTTTTGTCATAAATTGTCAGTGACTACGGTATTCTTCAGGAATAATTTTCCGATTTTCTGTTGCCGATCAAAAAAATAGCGTAAAAACCGCCTTTTAGGGGACGAGCTTAATAGTTACGAAAGAAGATGAGAACCTTCCACATGAAGCATGACGAGAAAATGAACTTCAACTGTAAAAAATGCAAAAGGAAAATATCCGCTCACAATCACGACTGGCATAACGACATGTGTGATAAGTGCTTCGATGAAATATATTTTCCTGAATAGCAAGCATAAGTAAAAATAATAAGAAAAGTGGGCCCGACGTGTCCTGAAGTTGAAGTTAAGATTAGCAGGATTGTTCCACAGGTGACTACACTCCTTGAAAATGTTGTTACCCCTTCAGAAACCTCCTGTAATCTGTTATCTTTATGTCCACGTCTAATACATAGACTTAAATACATGTGGTCATAAGGATATGATATGCATGTAGAAATCCAGGTCAAAAACGGCAAGAAGTATTATTATATTACGGAAACCATACGCCAAGGCGATAAGTGGAAAAAAGTCAGAATATATTTGGGCCATGATTTATCAAAAAAAGAAATTAGTAGTAAAATAAGAGAAAGAAAGGTGGAATTTGACGAAAAGACGACACGCAGCAAGAATCAATCCGACCCTCTCCTAGCCCTTATACCTGAGTCGCAGATTAAGGAACTTGAGGCCATCAAAAAGGAATACAAGAAAAATCTAGGAAAAATAGACAAGCTACAGTACCAGAACCATTACGAGAACTTTGTAACACAGTTTACTTACAATACTAACGCCATAGAAGGCTCTACTTTGTCTTTACAGGACACGTCTATGATTCTTTTTGAGAAGACTGTTCCAAAAGGTAAAAGCCTCAAAGAAATCAGCGAAGCGCAGAACCATAAGGATGCTTTTGACCTTATGCTCCATTATAAAGGAGACATAACTACGCGTCTTGTTCTTAGGATACACAAAGTTTTGATGCATAATATACTGTGGAAGTATGCAGGTGCCTTTCGTGATGTTTCTGTCTACATAAGGGGTGCTTCTGTAAAGCCTCCACCGCCTGAAAAAGTGGAACAGGAATTCAAGCAGCTGACGATCTGGTACCGAAGAAACAAGAAAAAGTATCATCCCATAGTTGTCGCCGCCTTAATGCATCATGGATTCGAATCAATACACCCTTTCAGGGATGGCAACGGCAGGGTTGGAAGACTCATTTTGAATTTTATACTTAGAAAAAACGGCTTTCCTCTTATTGACATAAAGTACAAGGACAGGGAAAGCTACTATGCTGCGCTTAGCAAAGCAGACGAGGGAAACCTTAAGCCCTTGACAGATTTAATTATAAAATATATTAAAGAATCTGAAGCAGTTATATAATCAGACTTGGTAAGCATAACAATGAATAGTTCTAATCTGTTTTCATACTTGTTTCCCAGAAGCCATTTCTCTTAATCCCTTTTCAAGCGTGTACTTGGGAGCGTAGCCGAGAGTGGTTTTTATTTTTGTTATGTCTGACAGCTGGGCATCTATGTAACCTTTGACAGTATTTTTCACATACTTCGGTTTTATGGATTTTCCGAGTATTTTGTTTATCACCGCAACAAGATTGTTGAGCGATGTGCACGTTCCTGTGCCTATGTTCAGTATTTCGCCGCCAATATTCTTCTTCAGATTCATAGCAAGCAGGTTGGCTGCTACAACATCCATCACATAAGTGAACTCACGCGTTTGTGTACCGTCGCCATATATTACAGGTTGTTCATTGCGTTGCATTGCCCACAGAAACTGGGTAGCCAAATTAGCGTATATGCCTTTTGATTCTTCATGGGGGCCGTAGATGCTCATGTACCTGAAGCCTATTGTCTCAAGACCGTATTCTCTGCTGAAAAGTATTGCCAAGTGCTCGTTAAGCAGCTTTGTCGAAGCATAAAAGTTCACAGGCGTGACAAGCATGTCTTCCCTCAATGGCGGCTTGCTGTTGCCATATATGGACGATGTGGACGCATATACCAATTTCTCCACGTCGTTTATCCTGCATGCATTAAGCACATTTATGAAACCGTCCACATTGACAGAAACAGCATTCTTCAGGTCGTTGATGAACATTGGAGATGACGAGGCAGCTGCTTCGTTGAATACTATGTCAACGCCTTTAGTGGCTTTTTTGACTGTCTCCAGGTCACGCAAGTCACCGTTCATGACTTTTATCTTATTTTTCACAGAGGTCAGGTTTTCCATTTTACCCAGTGAAAAATTATCCAACACAGTCACAGAGTGACCATCTGCTATGAGTGCTTCGACCAGATTGCTTCCTATAAATCCTGTGCCACCGGTTACAAGTATTTTCATAACGGAAATTCCTCCTGAGCTCTGTCGTATCTTTCTATTGTTCCTATATCCTTAAAATACTCGTCACTTATAAAACCAAATATTGGCTGGCCTATCATCTTGGAAATTACATCTTTTTCCAGGTTACTTACACCTCTTGGGATAAATTCTAGAAACCCCTTATTTATAGCAAATATACCTGTGTTTGCGGTTCTCGTTTCTTCCTGACCCTTGCCTACAAAATTTGATATCATGCAGTTTTCATCTATTTCTATTACATCACTATCACGTGGGTGATCGCTTACACGAAGAACAAGTGTTGCCAAAGCATGCTTCTCTATGTGGAATTGTATAAGCTTTGAAAGACAGACGTTAGTTGCTATGTCTCCGTTCATAAGTATAAAGTTTTTTGATTTTATTTCGTTTTCGGCATTTTTCAGGGCGCCGCCGGTTCCGAGAGGTTCTGGCTCGTCCACATAGGTGATTTTTACTCCAAACCTGCTTCCATCACCAAAATAATCTATTATTTTCTGGAAAAGATAATGACCGCACAGCGTTATGTTATCTATTCCATATTTTCTCAAAAGAATGATTTGATGTTCAAGAATTGGCTTGCCTTTTATTGACAGCATTGGCTTTGGCAAATTATCGGTGAGTGGACTCATTCGCTCGCCGCGACCACCTACCAAAATGACAGCTGACATGTCTTTTATTTCTTTTACAAGGTTTGCTGCTTGAAGAATGTCACTGCACGTATAGTCTGGCTCTGCTGGGAATTTTTCATCTTTGCCAGCAAGACCTGTCTTTACCAGTATTGAAATACAGCCGGCGTTTTTTGCGGCTTTTACATCTCTTGTACTGTCGCCAACAAAGAAGCTATGTTCTATGTCTATAGCGAAGTCTTTTGCTGCCTGCTCAATTAGTCCAGTTCCTGGCTTTCTGCATTTGCACTCGATCCTGTATTTTCTAGCGTGTTCGGGCACATCTGGATGCTGCTCCGGATGGTGAGGGCAGAAGTATACAGAGTCTATTATTGCGCCTTGTTTTTCCAGCTTGCTGGTCATCTCATTGTTTATAGCTTGTACGTCTTCTTCTGTGCAGAGACCTCGTGCAACTTGGGGCTGGTTTGTTATTACTATAACCTTCAGGCCTAGACCATTCATTATCTTTATACCTTCAGCTGCACCTTCTTCCAGTTCTACATCTTCTATTTTTGTAATAAGATCTGTGCTTTTTGTTATGGTCCCATCTCTGTCAAGAAAAACAGCTCTCATTTAATCACCAAATAGCTCATTTTCCACAAGCTCGCAAATTATATGCATTACTGTTATGTGAGCTTCCTGAATCCTTGACGTCTCTTTGGAAGGAATAAGTATTGGTATATCAACCAGACTAGCAGCTAATTTGCTTTTCACGCTGAACATGCCAATGACCTTGGCATTCTTTTGTTTCGCCGCCATTATACCCCTGTAAATATTTGCCGAGTGGCCATGTCTTTCCTCGCTTATGTCACTGGTTGTTATTGCTATAACAATGTCATTGCTGTTACACAACGCCATTATTTGCTTTTCGAACACCTCGTCGAATGTACTGTCGTTGCTTATGGATGTCAGGTTTGACGTATCGGTTGTCAGCGCCAGGGCCGGGAGAGGACGACGGTCTATTTTGAATTTGTTTATGAATTCAGCTGCAATGTGCTGTGCCTGGGCGGCGCTTCCACCGTTACCGAATAATATTACCTTCCCACCATTTCTGTAGCATTCCAAAACAGCTTTGGCGGCTTTTTCTACATCTCCGGATATCTCAATGGTTTTCATCTTTACGTCAGCACTTTCTTTTAGCATGGCTTCAATATCATTTTTCATTTATACACCTCTTTTGTCTTCACATTCCCAGGTTTGCAGGCCTTCCATATCAAAGGTGAATGTAAATGGCCGCGCTCCAGCCTGCTCCAGTTTTTCAAGAACAATATGTTCCTTGTTGGGCTCGCAGTAGAAAAGCATGAAGCCGCCGCCGCCGGAACCGGTTATCTTGCCACCCAAGGCACCATTCTTTTTCGCAATGTCGTAGAGATTGTTTATATGTGGTGTTGTCATTAGCGAAGAGAACTTTTTCTTCTCCACCCACCCTTCGTGCAGAAGATTGCCAAAGCGCTCAAAGTCGCCTCTTAAGAGGGCATATCTCATGTCCTGGGCTATTTCTTTTGTTTTGTTCAGAGCTTCCACGACGTCTACGTTTTTCTGGGTGTAGGATTTCATCTGGTCTGTTATTATATCGGCCTGTATACTGCTCACAGTCTTGTCGCCTGCATATACAAGTATCAAATTCTTCTCCAGTTCAAGCAAATGGTCCTTTTTCATCTTAAGTGGATTCACGCGTACCCAACCTTTTCCGAACTCTATGAAGTTTAGGCCGCCGAATACTGTTGCATACTGGTCCTGCCTGCCGCCGCCTATTTTCAGCTCATCACGCTCCAGATGATGTGCGAGCTCAGCAACTTCGTAGTCCGTCATCTTCTTCTCACGTTTCATATGATTGAAAAGACCTATCATGGCTGCAAACACGGCTGCGCTTCCTCCCAGGCCGGATTTTGGTGGAACGCTGCTTCTCATGAATATGTTCAATCCCATGCCGCTGGTATTCATTTTTTTGATAACAACCTTCAGGAGATCAAGCTCGTTGTTATATACTATTTCGTTCACATGCCCGAATTTTACGCTCTTCAGGAAGTCAGCAGATTCGACGTGTATTTCTTGGTCTAGCCTTGTCATTAGAGTGGCATAGGCGTATTTGTTTATTGTAGCAGAAACAACACAACCCCCGTTTTCGTCGCAGTAGGGAGAACAGTCAGTGCCGCCGCCTCCAAAGGACACTCTTACGGGGGATCTACTTCTTATTATCATTTGTATCACGAGAATGTTATAGCTTAATTATATATGTATGGTTTAAATATCTTCATCTTCATACTTCTTCATACGAATTTTATGGTACAATAAATGAAACGTGGTAAAAATGGTGGAAAGAGTCACAATAACAATAAAGAAGGACATCCTGCGAAGGATAGACAGCATGGTTGACGGCCGGGAAGTAAGGAACCGCTCGCATGCAATAGAAAACCTTCTTTTCAAATCCCTTAGCAAAAACGGGCTTGATACGGCTCTTGTAATGGCCGGCGGCGAAGGTGTCAACTTAAGACCTATAACCTATGAGCTTCCAAAGCCTCTGATACCAATACGCGGCAAACCTGTTCTTGAGCACCAGATAAATATGCTCAAGCGCTATGACATAACCAACATACTCCTTGCGGTCAATTACATGGGAGACAAAATAAGGGAGTATTTCGGAGACGGCAAGAAGTTTGGTGTCGACATAACTTACATAACCGAGGACAAGCCAATGGGAACAGCAGGTCCGATAAGCCTGGCAAGGGATTACATAAGCAAAAATTTTGTTCTGCTTAACGTGGATACGCTGATGAATCCAAACATACACGAGATGTACGAGTTTCATAAGAGAAACAAGAAACTTGCCACCGTTCTTCTTACAACTACAGACGATACAACTCAATTTGGTGTTGTCAAGATGCGCGGCAATCAGGTTCTCAAGTTTGTTGAAAAACCAAGCATAAAAAATGCACCCTCAAAACTGATCAATGCCGGACTCTGCATATTTGACCAGTCCGTAGTCAATCTTGTACCAAAGCGCAAGATGATGATAGAGGAACTTTTCAGCAAACTTAGCAGGGACGAGCAGCTCGTTGGTTTCCTTCACGACGGCACGACTTTTGACGTGGGCACGAACAAGGGCTATGAGAAAGCGATAAAGGAATGGAAAGGGTAGAAACGACAGAAATTTTACGTTCTATTTGAATCCCTTACTTAAAGCCGCTGGCTCATACGGATGTTTTACTCACTTATTTAAAAATTCACGTCTTAGTTCTTCTATGCGAATTTACAAGGGCATAGAACTTCTGGGCGGCGTAGACCCCGACTGTAATATTTATCTCATAGACGGTGAGCTTATTGTTGATGCTGGAACAGGCATCTATTTCGGCGACATTAAAAAGGAAATTGAGGGACTTTGCGATGTCAGTGGCATAAAAACACTTGTTAATACCCATTGTCATTTTGATCATGTGGGCGCTGATAAAAAATTCAAGGACTGGCTTAAACTCTCTGTAGCTGTTCATTCAGCTGACAAGAAAGCTGTTGAGACCGGCATAGGCACATTGTCTGAACTCTTTGGACAGACGGCAAGAATAATGGCGGTTGACAAGACACTTCGCATGGATTCTATTATAAGCACGACAAATTTCACATTCGAAGTAATACCGACACCAGGCCATACACCAGGCTCTATATGCCTTTATGACGCAGAAAAAAAGATACTTATATCGGGCGACACCCTGTTTGAAACTAGTATAGGCAGGACAGATATGTATGGCGGCAACCAAGAGCAACTTGTTAACTCCCTGAAAAGACTTTCTTACCTTCATATACAATATCTTTTGCCTGGACACGGATCCCCTAAGAAAGAAGGCATTGATTTTCTGATAAAACAGATGCTTAATACTCTCTCCACAAGCAAAAAAGTCTGATAAGTAGCGCAAATCCGTTTTTTCCAACCTAATCAGAACAAAATTTTCACTTATACTTTCATCAAACAGAAGGAGCCCAGATTGTTCAAGAGCTATCCTTAACCCCGCCCGCACATTTTCTTGAGCAGCGGATACCCTCTTCTAATGAACTCCATAACTTTCTCGGCATACGCTTTGTCAAACTGTATCGCAGATCGTTTGCAAAATCCACATCCTTGTCGATGAAACCTATTTCAGCCATGTATGATACTTCTGCTTCATGCGCACCCTTTCCTGTTGTATTGAAGCCGTCTGAAAGCATCTTCGCCCGTATAAGTTCCATCAATATGTCATACGCATTCTTGATCACATGGTTTGCGTTGTCGTCATCAAGACCCATTTTCTCGATGAAAGAAAGAAGTATTTTGTACGAGTCTCCAGATTCGGCTATAAGCGATCTGGCCCTCATTTTGTCTGGAGACTGCTTTTTTACAGTGCCTTCTTTCATGTATTCCTCAAAAGTCTTGAGAGGCTTCATAGTTCAATCCATCCTGACAGGAGAATCCCTCCTAGAATATTGCTTTTCAACTCATTATTTATCTCCTTGAGTGACTTGTAGAAATTAATCCTTATCTCCTTCATAAACTTTTTTTCAAAGCCGCTTAAATCGAGATTTTTGTTCTTTGTGCCCATAATGGCTATGTCTATATCCGACTTGTGTGTGTCCTCTCCTTTGGCGAAGCTGCCGAACACAATAACAGCACAGCTTGGAAAGTTTTCCTTGAGAAACTCAACGAGTCCCGACTCATATATCTGCCTGATGTTGTCGGCCCTTTTCATGCCTATGACAAGAGGTTTTTCCATGTTTAACTCAATCGACAGCCTTTTTGACTTTCTATCCTTCGATACTCTGATAAATTCCCGTTTTTCCAGCAACGGAAGGGCCTTTGCAATCGCTGGCTGACTCACTCCAAGAGGCATAGCCAATCCTCTTGCATTAAATGTCTCTCCAGAGTTCATGAAAAGAAAACGCAGTATTTCCTGTTGCAGTATTGTTAACTTTAGTTTATACATCTAAACCACAGTTAATATATATTAACTTAAGTTTATATACTTTACTTCAAAGGAGAGTTCTGTTACAGTCGGGCTTAATTCTACCAGACAAATCAGCCTGCAAACAGAGACGAAGATAACTCCAAATTTTTGCTGCGTCCCAGTCCAAATGGAACGTAAAGTTGATGTCATGACTTATAGCAAATCTCAATGATATTTGAACTTTTGTTGAGTTTGCTATAAAGGAGATCTCGTAATATTAAAGTTCATTTATTTGAGAGATCTCCTATTAGAGCTTATCCCGATAGGAATAAATAATCTAATTCACCATTTCTATTTCACATCCAACCAGCCTGTGCGCATTTACGGATAACAGACTGGAATCGTTTTTGACAACCATTATGTTCCCCTTGGCGGCAACAACATGCCCGTCAAGGCAGGAGCCTTCTTCAGCTGCAAAAACCTGAGGCATGAATCTTACGGAG
>JBAZQV010000064.1:0-3360 GCA_041645025.1 Candidatus Aenigmatarchaeota archaeon | reverse complement strand
GATTATATCCCCGGTACCATAGTTGTTTACTGGGCAGTCCATTATTCGAACTTCATGATCCTCATGCTCCAAAACAGCCGCCATGTAACAAAGCCCAAGGGGCGGCAGAAAACCACCAATACCATCTACTTTATGGGCATACCTTTCTCCGAGTGTTTGTGGAGGAAAAATTAGCAAAACTTTCATGATTTATAATATTTCCTATACCTTTAAGAATTCGACTGCCTTGGAGAATATTTTTTCATCTGAATTTTTATGAACAATCTAACAAGATTTGATAACATGTCAGTTATATTGTCTATAAGGAAGACATTACTTTCCTTGCGCTCGTACCATCCGACAGGAATCTCATGGATAGAACACCCGACTTTTTCAGCATAAATAAGAAACTCTGTATCCCAAAACCACCCCTTGTTTCCAATATATGGGATCATTTTTTTAGCGAGAGATTTTTTGAAAGCCTTGTAGCCGCATTTTGTGTCCCGCATCTTGGTGCGGAAAAATATCCTCAGCATAATGGAGAAGCCCTGTCCAGCAAAAGACCTGGCAAAAGATCTTGTGACCTTAGCTGATGGATTATATCGCGATGCTATAACTATATCATAATTCCCCATCTTTTCGACAATGTCATTGGTTATGTCAAGCGGGGTTGAAAGGTCTACGTCCATGAAAATTATTTTCTCACCTTTTGACACTAGTATACCCTTTTCTATAGCGCCACCCTTTCCTAGGCGCTTGTCACTATGTACATGAATTATTTCTTTGTACTCTTTTGCAAGCACATTACATATTTCAGGTGTTTTATCAGAACTTTCTTCGACTATGATTATTTCGTAATTTTCCCCGAAAGTCTTTTTTATTGACTCCATCTCTTTCCTTATAAGGATTGTATTTTTTCTTACAAGTCGCTCTTCATTATAAGCCGGAACTATTACTGAAATCATCGAGAAACCACACTTTTAATAATTTAATACGTTACTCTTTAAAATGACAAACATATTAATAACTGGTTGCGGCGGTTTTATAGGCTCACATTTAGCAGAGCTTATGCTTAGTAAAGGTCACAATGTTTATGGAACGGTTTTTGATTTTGACGGTGCTAGAAATATATCCCATATAAGAGATAAGATAACTCTTCTAAATTGGGACATGAAAGAAAAAACACAGGCCGAACACATTTTAAGAGAGTCGAACCCTGACATTATTTTTCATTTAGCAGCGCAAAGTTTTGTAATACCCTCTTGGGAGGACCCAGAAGGCACTCTAAAAACCAACATATTCGGTACTATGTACCTTTTGGATGCTGCAAGAAAATTGACGCCTGATGCAACTATTTGTGTTGCCTGTAGCTCGGCTGAGTACGGTTTTGTCGAAAAGGATGAAGTACCTATAAGCGAGTCAAATCCACTAAGACCTTCGAGTCCGTATGCGTTAAGCAAAATAGGCCAAGATATGCTTTCCTACCTTTACTGGAAAGCTTACGGAATGAAGATAATAAGGATGAGATTTTTTAATACAACAGGACCTAGAAAGACTTTTGACGCCTGTTCAGATTTTGCTCGCGGTATAGCTGAAATAGAGGCAGGAAGGAAAGACACTCTCAAAATAGGCAATTTAGATGGCATAAGAGATTTGACGGACGCAAGGGATACAATTAGGGCAATAGATATATTAGCCGAGAAAGGTTCTGTTGGAGAGGTTTACAATATTTGTAGCGGCAAAGGGCATCGTGTAGGAGCTCTTCTTGACATGCTTTTGAAAATGGCTAAAACCAAGATTAATGTGGTTGCCGAACCAGACACAAGACGAAAGATAGACGACCCGATATTTATAGGTGACAACACAAAAATGTCTAAGCTTGGATGGAAACCAGAGATACCTATAGAAAAAACACTTTCTGATATGCTAGATTATTGGCGTGCAGAATTGGCTTAAAAGCTTTAACGAATTAATTCTGTTTCATGAACGTTGTTGTTACTGGTGGCGCTGGTTGTATTGGTTCAGAGTTAGTTAAAGAACTCCTCAAAAATCACAAAGTAACTGTTTTAGACAATCTAAGCAGCGGCAAAAATGAGCATATACAGGAATTTACTACTAATTCTGACTTTCATTTCGTTGAAGGGGACTTGCTAAACCGGGAAGTCCTAGAAGAAGCGACAAAGGGCAAGGACATGGTTTTTCATCTTGCTGCAAACCCAGATATAAAGTTCATACCCGGCGAAAGGACAGACAAGGATCTTCAGCAAAATACTATAGCCACGTACAATGTTCTTGATGCGATGCAGAAGAATAATGTTAAAAAAATAGCCTTTTCCTCTTCGTCAGTTGTTTATGGAAAAGCAAGTAAAATGCCAACACCAGAGGATTACGGACCACTAAAACCCACATCTTTATACGGTGCCAGCAAGGTTGCATGCGAAGGTCTCATATCAGCTTATTGCCATATGTTTGATATGCAGGCGTGGATATTTCGCTTCGCAAACATAGTTGGAGACAAAAGCAGGAAAAAAGGACGCACGGTTATATCAGATTTCATATTCAAACTAAAGGAAAACCCCAAGGAGCTTGAGATACTAGGCGACGGAAACCAGTCAAAATCTTATATGCTGGTCGATGATTGTGTCGCTGGCATGCTGTTCGCTATTGAACATGCGAGCGATAAAGTTAATATATTTAACCTTAGCACAACCGATTCCATTACCGTAGACAAAATAGCAGAAATAGTTATTAAGGAAATGCAACTAAAAAACGTAAAATTAAAATATACAGGAAGTGCTGGCGGATGGCCTGGCGATATAACTAATTTCCTTCTAGATGTTAGTAAGCTAAAAAGACTTGGATGGGCCACCAAATACAGCTCTGAAGAGGCGGTAAGGATGGCAGCACGAAGGATGCTAGGAAAATGACAGGTAGTAATGTATGAAAGTAGCTTTAGTATACCCTAGAATAAAGGATCGAGACCTCACACCACCCCTTGGATTACTTTACCTCGCTTCTTATGCAAAAGAGTATGGCAGTACTTCTGAAATAAAAATATTTGATAATAATTTTGATAACATAGAGGAATCGGTAGTTAAATTTAACCCAGATATAATAGGTATAACCGCCATGACTATAGATTACATGGAGACTATAAGACTTGCTACATTTTTCAAAGAAAAACTCGATATACCGATTATTATCGGAGGCATACACATTTCTTCTGTCCCGGAATCTCTGGCAAAACCATTTGATATAGGCGTTGTTGGCGAAGGCGAAGCGACTTTTCTAGAGGTTTTATTGTTATTTGAGAAAAAAGGTAAGTTCGAAACTAATGAATTGCAGAAAATAAAAGGTATAGCATTTCACGCTAACGGAAAG
>JBAZQV010000063.1:0-3434 GCA_041645025.1 Candidatus Aenigmatarchaeota archaeon | reverse complement strand
CGCCGTCAAATATGAGATGATCGATGTTTCAATATATACAGATTTCTTATCCATTACTAGCAATTTTCCTTTTTAAATATTATTTTTTGCCTAACATTTGCAGCCCTTGGCATCTTTGGCAATCCCCTACTACCCCTAGTAACCCCAATAATTATCTCCTAACTATTTGTATTACTTAACATATTTGAGAACCGTACCGCTAATACCCCTGCTTAAATGCGGGGCAGAGCCTTTCAAAAACCGCCACGCTGTTGGCGGTCAGGTGGACTGGTTAGGCAAACTTGCTAATATTATTACACACTTACAAATATGAGACCACAAACTATTTTGAAGAATTAAGTATTGTGTCCCCCGAATTTCACCACTTCGTAAAAGTCGTTTGATATCTTGTTTGAACTGGGTTGTTCTCCGAATAGTCAGCTTCAAGACAACAAATCCTTTCGTAATTCTTCGACGGAATGAAATACAGGCATGGCGGATTTGTCTTCGGCAAATGCTTTCAAAGTCGTTTCATTCGGGATTTCAAGCTTGTCAAAACTACGTCGAATATCTTCATCCTCCAGAATGTATCGTGCGACGGTCAGTCGGTCTTTTTTCGGCAATGCACGAAATACCCGATAAAACGCCTCTGCCGCGCTGATTGTCATAGATTGAGATTTTTCTGGTTGTTTTTTTGATGTCAACATCTTTGCATTTCCCTCCTTCTTTCAATGCCTAACAACAAAGGTAGTGACTGGTTAGTCGAACTTGCTAATATTATTACACACTTACAAATATGAGACCACAAACTATTTTTAAGAATTAAGTATTGTGTCCCCCGAATTCGTGTCAGAATTACAGTATTGTGTCCCCCGAATTCTCCCCGAATTCTTCTAAGCACGACCCGACAGGAATCGCGATGATCGTATTCTATCGAAGCTCTTGCTATTTGCGGCTATCGACATCAAACTGGCGCTCAAAGGCTTTGCCGAGCGCTCCCCGTTCTTCTCGCAGCAACTCGTCGCGGAACTGATCGAGGTGGGACTTCAATACCCCGGGGAATAGCTCAGGACAGATCAAGATACGCCCCGTGGTTGGATCGTACTGGACAGCTTTGTCCAGTAGGGCCACCACGACGCGCGCACTCCTGACGTTGTGGTAAAGGCCACACCGCGTATCGCGATACAGAACTTTCGCAAAGTTCAAAGCCGCAAACTGAGGGAAGACTCGGTTAACTCCGGCGACAAACGCTGCCTTGGAATCGGAGGTCACGCCTGTGTATCGGCCCAAGGTTTCAAAGTGGCTCAAGCAGATCTGAAGCACCGAAAAACCTGAGTGTCGAATTGGAAGAACAGACACGGTAGTTTCTTGGACAGGTACTCCGTCCCTTACCTCGGGAAAGATATTACCTCCGTTCGCGACCACGTCGGCGATGTGGAGTTGCCAACCAAGGGTCTGCTCGTAAAACAGTTCCACTTTTTCCGCAAACGTGAGTGGCCAGTTGAAATCTGTGTCCTGGTGCCTCCACGTGATCCACATTTTGCAGCCCTCCTTGCGGATGTAGTACCAAGTTGTCCGGCTAACGGCCAGCTTGACAGGTGCGCGGGAGTTTTTTCCACGCATACTTGTCCAGGCTGATGTTAGGTTTGTATTTTGATTTCTTAATCAAGCATATACGTTGTCTCGATAGGCAGAAGCTTTGAAATCTCTTTTAAGGTTTTTAATATTCTTTTCTCAGTATCAGGAGGCTTCTCATTTGGATACTGGAGCGGATAAGATAGAGAATTCAATTTTCTACATGCGAACAGGATATTTTCTCGTTTCGGTAGACCAAAGATTTTCAACTTAAAAAGGAAGGTGTAAAATGGAATTAAATATACACTGGATCTTAGCTGTGCTGATAATTCAGCAATTTTGTTGTGCATTTCAAGCTCATCCGATTTTCCGCTAACTATTTTTTCTTGATGTAACAATAGCGTGTGAGAAATATCAGATAAAATCTTTCTGAACTGGATAATTGGCTCAAGGATTAATTTAAGAAAATATTGTGATAAAGCAAAAACAATCACGCCTGCTACAATTGGTTGTGTGAGACTTTCCATTTTATCTAAAACCTAACATATAATATACGGATTCCAACATATTTAATACCAATCAATCCCTTGTTTTCGCAAAAAATCCTGAGCTCCTTTATGACCTAATCTAGCGGCTATCTTATAGTCATTAAAAGCCTGCTGTAGATTCCCTAAATCTTCATAAGCAAACCCACGATTGTAATAAGCCGATGCATCTTCAGGGTCTAGTTCTATGGCTCTGTTGTAGTTGGCTATGGCCTGATTGTGGTTGCCTAATAGATCATAAGCTACCCCACGATTGTTATAAGCCATTGCATATTTTGGGTCTAGTTTTATGGCTCTGGTGCAGTCGGCTATGACCTTATTGTAGTTGCCTAATCCGCCATAAGCAGCCCCACGGTTGGTATAAGCCTTTGCATCTTTAGGGTCTAGTTCTATGGCCTTGGTATAGTCGGCTATAGCCTGATTGTAGTTGCCTAAATTTTTATAAGCAATCCCACGATTGTTATAAGCCATTGCAAGTTTAGGGTCTAGTTTTATGGCTCTGTTGTAGTTAGCTATTGCCTGTTGGTAGTTGCCTAATCTATTATAAGCATTCCCACGATTGTTATAAGCCTTTGCATCTTTAGGGTTCAGTTCTATAGCCCTGGTGTAAGCATTTACGGCATCCTGATATTCCTTTGCTTCGTTATGGGCATATCCCTTCTCAAACCAATCTGTTGCACTTAGTCTGTTTACAGCTTCGTTGTATTGTCCCTGTTTTTTTGTATCACCTTTAGCCGATGCAAGCTCACTCCTTAACCTCTCCATTTCCTTCAGATACTCTGCTGCTTTTCTCCTCGTCTCCTCAAGCTCCTTTGTCTTCTGATGGTCTTTTCGTAAAGAGTCAACGGACTTTATTACCTCATCAGGGTCAGCTTCTATCCTGGCCTTCAGCCAGTATGTCTTACCATCCCATGTCTCTTTCGCTATCTCTGTCCTTACTATCCCCGCTGTCAGAGTTATAATTTGATCCTTTGTCAGCTTAAAATCCCTTACCTCTGTCCTGCTCTCTAGATATGTGCCCAGTTCCTCTAAAAGAAGCCTTTTGACCTGCTCTAGAGCAATAGCTCTAGATGAAAGCTTGCTGTCAGCCTCACTTGCCTGATAGGTGTACTCTCTTTCAAAGGTCACCTGTTTAGCTATTGATAAGTCAGGGGAGAGTAAGACCATCAAGATGCTGAGGGAATATAGTAGGAAACCTTTTAATTTATGGTTCCTCGCTGTTTCATGTGGGTAGCCTGAATTCAAGTTTACCGCCAATGAGGTAGATCATGGTGATCAGGTTTTTGATGGTACGGTATCCTCTGGCCTTGGCTTTAGCTGCTTGGATGAGACTGT
>JBAZQV010000062.1:0-3483 GCA_041645025.1 Candidatus Aenigmatarchaeota archaeon | reverse complement strand
TAAGGCAATACGCTGATGATGTCTCCTATGTATTAAATGAAATGCTTGATCACGGCAGCAGAATACTTGTTGAAGGCGCCCAGGGTGCCGGATTAGATGTGGATCACGGCACATATCCAAATGTCACTTCTTCAAACACAACAATAGGCGGAGTGCTGGCGGGTCTGGGAATAGAACCTCATCAAATTGGCCGCGTTACAGGCATAGTCAAAGCCTACGCAACCCGTGTGGGAAGCGGCGCATTCCCGACAGAGCTTGACAATGCAATAGGCGAAGGCATAAGAGAAAGAGGCATTGAAAAAGGCGCGTCCACAGGAAGAAACAGAAGATGCGGCTGGTATGATGCAGTGCAGGTCGCAGATGCGGTAAAGAAAAACGGCGTCACCGAACTGGCAGTGATGAAACTCGATGTGCTTGATGTAGAACCAGGAATTAGATTATGTGATGCTTACATATTAGACGGGCGTGAAACAAGATTCCCTGCTTCTGACGCACTGCTTGCCCGCTGCATGCCGTTTTTTGAAAATTTCGACGGCTGGATGAAACCAACAACAGGCGCAAGAGATGCAAAAGACCTTCCAAAAGAAGCAATAACATATCTGAAAAGACTGGAGGGCCTGGCAGGAGTTCCAATAACTTATATATCTGTGGGCCCTGACAGGACACAGGGAATAGAAGCTGACTGGTTGTAAAACTAATTTTACTGGTAAGTCTCATTATTAAAATATTTCCTTCTTAGTATAGTCATGAAAAACATAATTGAAGACCTGAATTGGAGATATGCAACCAAAATATTTGATCCTAAAAAGAAGGTTTCTCAGGCAGATATGAATGAGCTACTCGAGGCGCTGCGGCTTTCTGCTTCGTCCTTTGGCATCCAGCCGTGGAAATTTGTTGTTGTAACTGATAAAAAACTGCGTGAAGATCTGCGAAAAAACGCGTGGGACCAGCCGCAGATCACAGATGCTTCTCACCTAATTGTTCTCTGTGCCAGGACCAACGTCGATGAAAATTATGTCAAGAAGTATGCAGAAGATATTGCACAAACAAGAAAAGTTCCTATTGAGTCAATCAGGGGCTATGCGGATATGATGATAGGTTCCATAAAAAGAAAAGACAAGGAAGAAATACTTGAATGGTCGATGCGGCAGGTTTACATAACACTGGGCACGCTTCTCACAGCATGTGCTGTAAAGAGAATAGACGCCTGTCCAATGGAAGGCTTTGACAACGCTGCGTATAACAGAATACTGAAACTTGACGAAGAAGGTGTTTCTTCTGTTGTGCTTTGCCCTGTGGGCTACCGCGGTGACGACAAGTACGCCAGCGCGAAGAAAGTCAGATTTCCGTTGGATGAACTCATAATCAGGCGTTAGATAAGGCGAAGGCATGGGTTCGCTTCAATTAACCTTACTCCATTTTTTTCTAAAGGCGTGACGTTATGTTCGCCTCCCTCTTAGTGTCCTTCTTTTCAGTTAGCTTTATACCAGACACAATCCATATTTTAATCGTATGGAGAAAAAACACAAGTATCATGATATATTGAGCAAATCGGAAATAAGCCTCCGGATAGACACATACAATGACATATTCTCCAGTTTTGACCCCAGACCCTACTCGCAGAAATCCATTTCGGTTGACTTTATTTCAGAAGCCAAAAGAGTGGCAAGGGACAAAACTTCCGGCTCGCTCGAGTTA
This sequence comes from Candidatus Aenigmatarchaeota archaeon, assembly GCA_041645025.1. Lineage (GTDB taxonomy): Archaea > Aenigmatarchaeota > Aenigmatarchaeia > GW2011-AR5 > GW2011-AR5 > GW2011-AR5. Next base: position 1,785 of record JBAZQV010000062.1, on the reverse strand, counting down.
AAGCTCCTCATGGAAAAAAAGAAGAGAAACGCCTTGCATGAAAGAATGATAAAGAAAAGGATGAGAAATCATTTCATGAATCATCGCAATATGCTGCTAAAGGAAAAGAACAGCCTGATAAGAACGGGGGTTTCTTTCATCGCGTTCGGGATAATACTGATGTTCCTGGCTACAATGATTATATTTTCCGGTGCAACAGGCCTTCTATGGACCTTCATGATAGTCCTCCTAGAACCTGGCGGCTGGTTCCTTTTCTGGGAGGGGCTGAACCAGATAGTGTTTGAGGCCAAGAAGATAAACCCCGACCTTAAATTCTATACAAAGATGATGAAATGCAGAATAGAGTTCTTGTCGTACTAGGCTCTTTTTACTCAAGAGCTGCCAGAAGACGGGAAAATTTTCTTTCAATCTTAATATCAGGATAGTCAAATCCGTGGCGATAGGAGAACCTCGCTACAGCATGTGTTAATTGTCTCATTGCTGGGTCAATGCCTTCAGTTTTTTTTCGGACAGCATCGTCGTATGTTGATTTATGCAACTGCGCTGTCATTGGCGAACCGTCATCGTGATATTCTCGGATAATTGCACCATCTATAGCATGTGACATAAATAACCGTACATATTATGATGTCACTGCTACGCACGGAAAACAAAGTTTTCCGGCGCACCAAAAAGCTTTGCTTTTTGCGTGTATGCAGAAGACATTATTTTGTACAAAAACTAATGTCTTCTACTATACATGACTAAAATCTACAAGTTCTCTTATAGCAAACCAAGTAAATAATTCTTATATGATATTCTTGGTTTGCTATACAAGGTAAAGCTTTGCTTTACCTGTACAGGTGAAACTTTGTTTCACCTTGTATATGACCAACTTGTGTAATATCTAGAATATTAAGTTGGTCAGCTATCACATCTTCCTTATATCCCACGACTAAAGTCGTGGGTTTGTTGGAAGATGGGATCCCAGATTCATTGTGTTTCATCGCACGGCTGAAGCCGTGCGTTTTCAATGAATCTAAGATAATACTGCTTTGGCTTCTGGAGACAATTGATATCTTTCAAGCTCGGCTACCAGACTATGCTCTGTGTGCTGTACTGGTTCTTGCCATGGTGAAAACATAAAATTATTCCCATACTATTATATTCGCAGAAGCAGTTTTATAACTAATTGTTTGCCAGATTACCTTATTCTTGTGTCGATATCAATATTCCGCATCGTTGTTTCCATTAAAAATTAAAAAATATTAATCCTCAAATTTCAGGATGATGCGCTTCTTATCAGGGACGGAAATGTAAACTTCTTCGCCTGCTTTGAGATTAAGGCTTCTTACTATGTTCTGGTTAAAATAAAACCCAAGCCTGTTGCTGGACAGCTTTACAATTTTCTGCTTTATTTTCAGGGGGCTTTCTTTCATTTTTAATTCTTTTACAACTTTGGCCGAGGATTCTTTTTCAAATTCCACATGCCCGGAAGGACACTGATAGCTTACAGCCCTGTTGTCTGCTCCTTCTATTTCCACAGTAACTTTTTCCATTTTCTTGCCGCATTTGCATTTCATATTATCTCCTCTTTGCATTTATTACCCACAATGTTTGGTCTTTCAATTCGCATAAAATATAATAACTTTTTGTCTCGATTTCTATTCTGTCTCCCTTTCTCTTCATGTTCTTTGATGACTGAAATATAATTTTTACAACCTCGCTCCAGGGGAAATTTTCTTCATGATACTGCTTATAGTGCTCTGTTTTTCTTATGCTGTTGAAGAGCATTGTATTCACATC
>JBAZQV010000061.1:0-3633 GCA_041645025.1 Candidatus Aenigmatarchaeota archaeon | reverse complement strand
GTTTTTGTGATTATTAACAGAAACCATAGCCATCTGTTCTCTGGTCGTGCCGAAATCATTCATATGTTTTCTAGCGATGAGGGCATAAAGGCCTGCGAATGTAAGACCTATTGCAGCTTCCCATTCCTGGTCACCAGCTGCTGCCAAAGAGGTTATAGCCTCAGGGCCTTTGACGTCTGTCATCTTCTCCACCCCTAAAACAATAGCACAATCATGCCTTCCAGAAGCAACATCTATGTAAGCATTCCTGAAAGCAAGCGAACCGGAAGCACACGCACCTTCAACGCGTGTTGCCGGTATTTTCATCTGGAGCACGTCAGCAGCAAGAGCGCCAAGATGCTCCTGTCCGGCATATCTGCCAGAAGACATGCAACCTATAAACAATGATTGTATTTCATTTCGCTCTACCCTTGCGTCGTTTATCGCAGCATTGCCAGCTTCAACTATAAGGTCGCGCAGTGACTTGTCCCAGCGTTCTCCAAAGGCTGTCTGCCCGACACCAACAACCGCTACGTTTCTCATTGCACTGCCTCCAATTTTCTTAGATGTTTGGCAAAATCTAAGTCATCAGTCAATACAACCAAAGGCCTCTCCTGTTCGTAAGCTTCAAAAAAGTCTTCCCTTGCACCAAAAATACTAACGTCATGAGAATCATAAAACCCCTCGCGACAAAGATAGTCATCTACAGCTACAAACGTATCAGGATTGCCTAATGCTATGAATGTTCTCCCGCTCTTTACCGCGTTTCTCACTACATCATAACATACATCACAGCGTATTGCGTCACTTGAAACAAACACATCAGCCACATTTCTAACACGTTCCCTGCTTTCTATATCCGAAAAAAAGTATATGGTTATCATAATTATCACTCTTTCAATTTTTTCCTCAGCTTGACGTAAGTTCCGTAATCGATGTATTCCTTCTTCGCTATGTAATCCGCAGTCTTCGGTGCCTTGTTACGTCTCTCCTCGATTTTGTCTGTGACCGTGAGCGCAAAGGCGTCACCACCAGCGCCACTGCCGTAAGAGCAAAGCAAAATTTTCTGCCCCGCCTTTGCTATGTCAAGCAATGCCGTAAGCGCCAGCGGGCTCGCGCCAGAATAAGTATTTCCGATTTTCGTAACAATCAATCCAGGCATTAATTTCTCTTGGTCAATGCCAAGCATTTTGGCAGCCCGCATCGGGAACTTGCCGTTTGGTGTATGAAACGCAACAAGATCAAAATCTTTTACAGTCAGGCCAGTTTTGGCAAGCAGACCATTTACAGCACCAGGCAAATGTGTAAAGTAAGCAGGTTCGCCAGTAAACCGCGCGCCGTGACTTGGATAATCCTGACCCTCACGCCTCCAAAAATCTGGCGTATCCGTAGTGAAAGAGTAAGTGGCATCTATGGTTGCGAGAGGATCACGCCCTATCACGAAAGCAGCTCCGCCCGCGGCAGCTGTGTACTCGAGCGCATCACCAGGTCTCCCCTGTGACGTATCAGCACCTATCGCTAGTCCATATTCTATGTCACCTGCACGAACAAGGGCATTGCACACCTGCATCGCAGCTGTTCCTGCTTTACAGGCAAAAGTAAAATCAGCGACCATGACTTCAGGAGTCGCGCCTATCGCTTCTGCAACAACCGTTCCCGAAGGCTTTACAGCATAAGGATGGCTTTCGCTTCCGACATAAATAGCACCTATCTGCTTTCCGCTGATACCAGCCCGCGCAAGAGCATTTCTCGCAGCCTGGACAGCTATAGTTACCGTGTCTTCATCCTCGTCAGGAACACTTTTTTCCTCAACAAGCAGGCCGATTTTTATGCCATTCGCATCAGTGTTCCAGACCTTTGCTATTTCTTCTACTTTGATGCGGAATCTGGGAATATACGCACCGTAACCTACTATTCCAGTTTGCATTACATTAGTAGCAACCGAAATATTCTTAAACGCAAACAAAAAATCAACTAAAAAATACACCAAAAAGGCATTATAATGTATAAACAGAACTTAGGTAATGAAAAAGAAAGCCGTTTCGGCCAGGAGCTACTATTTTTAAGCTTTTCTGAATTAGACCTGTGGTTCGTGGCGACTGGAGCTTGTATCGCCGCGACGACAGGCGGGTCGATGTCCATGCCGACTCCGTTCCGGCGGACCAGAGGTTCGCCGCCTGGCTGGTTGATGAGCAACCAAATATATTGACACCAGATCAATACGCTGGTCTTGAAAGAAGAGTGTCAGCTAGAAAAAAAGAATTGGAGACAGAGCTAGCAACTCTTGAGAAAGAACTTGCATCAGCAGCTGTATTAGTGGAATAGCTTTGATCTCATTAATCTAGGCGTAAGCTTCTATGAATGCCGCCAGGATTATAAGCACTTCAGCCAAAGCCAAAAATATTATGGAGTCGATGAATATCTTCTCAAAGTGGCCCTTTAATTTCTCCCTCATGATACCTACGGAAAGCATGCCGCCGGCAAGCGCAGCGACAAAGTAGGCGGCTATTTCCGGTATTCCATGAAGTGCTATGGAGCCAAGTCCCACAGGCACGCCTAAAATATACGCAAGCTCATGGGAAATGCCGTTTTTTATGAAGCTGTTGATGACAAACCCGACATAAACGGCTATCACGGACGCGTTCCAGACGAGTATGAATACCGCGCCAGCACCGAATATCGTTGATAGTATGAAGACCATCAGGAGAACTTGTGTGTTGTTTGCAAGAAAAACATAAAAGTCATCTGATGCGGTCGCGTAACCTGTTATAGTTCTGCCCTGTGAACTGTACCAGTCCTCCTGCATGCTAAAAGCCCCGCGCACCTGGGGGAAAAATACGTAGAGAAAACTAAGGGCTACTATGAGACCAAGAAAGAACAGGACAAAGACAGAAAAAAGTAGCCGGTGCCTCAGAAATATATTTTTATGAAGTTTGTAGTCTTTTTTTTCCTCAATTTCAAAGAGCTTCTGAAAAAAAGGTAGGAACATCATTGTTATGAGCGATACGGAAAATACAGAGGCTTGCGCAGGGAATATTTGAACAGCAAAAACAACACCTATAACCGAGAATACGACCGCTATTAGAAAAACATCCCAAATGTTCTTTTCAGCCATCTTGGGTCTTAATAACGACTCCAGCATTATTATAATTAAGTAGCCCAATATAAATATAATGATAAGCATGACAGAACCGCTGGAAATTGTCATTATGATGGTCGGATTTCTTTACTGGCCATTTCTCTACATAAGATTACGTGATATATTATATGGTTACAAATTAAGCAAAAAAAATGTAATCACGTCCGTAATTTTTGCGGCAGCAGTCACGACAGCGTTAATTCTTCTTAATGTACATCTATACATCATTTCAGGTCCCTATACGTTCATCGGCCTTATAGCCGCCGCGTCGGTCATTACGCTTCTTGTAAAAACAACCACCAGAAGAACTAAAGCAAAGTTGTTGCTGCTGGCCGCCTATCTGCACATTTTCTGGCAGGTCTTCCCACAAATCAACATTCTATTCATAGTAGCGGACCTGGCAGGAATTTTTGTGTTGTACATCATGATAAAAATCCTGCCCAAAATAGCCATACCACGATTAAAAATGCCAAAAATAAAACTACCAAACATAAAATTAAAGAAAAACCGACAAA
>JBAZQV010000060.1:0-3725 GCA_041645025.1 Candidatus Aenigmatarchaeota archaeon | reverse complement strand
TGGTGAAGCCTGAAATTGCTGCACAATTGGAGATGTACCTTGCCCAGCTATATCAGTCCGGGCAGCTGCGGGAGCGCATCACCGACGAGCAGCTTGTAATCATACTCAAGAAAATCACAGAAAAGCGCGAGACGAAGATAAGGAGGAAATAAACTTCAGCGAACGGGACTATGATGTAGAATACCTTGGATCTTCAAGTAATTTTTTAGCCAATTGAAATAATTCATTTTTGTCATCTTTAGGAGGCTCTAATTTTTGCAGCATTTCTGGAATTTCGGACGCAGGTACGATTCCTCTTTCTTTTAAGGCTTCTGAAAACTGTTGCACAGGACTATTTGGACCATCAGAAGATCTTATACGATCAATGGCTTCGAGTGCATATCTTGTGAGCATGAGTTCTCTCTGCTTCGGTTTCCCTTCACACTTCAAACATTCTTCAAAAATATCTTTTAAAACCCGTTCGAATCTACTTCTATATTCGGGATATACAGTGATTTTTGATCCGTCACTTCTTGTAAATTTCCCTTCGTAAGCGTCTGGAACAGTCATATAAATGCCTGCAAAGAAGTTTCCAGGTGTTGGCGAATACGTTCCGTCATCACTGCCATGGATCGAGAATGCACGCCAGAAATAAGAACGGGGTGGCAAAAATTCTGGATCAGTTTCGCCGACGAAGGCCAGTCTTACGTATCTAGCAAGTTGTTCAATGCTCATCTGGTTTATATCTTCTACTAATGTGGCAGTATCCCATACCTTTCCGTTTGGATCAACTTTCATGTTTTCTGCTGTAAGCGGCATATTTTTTTAATGCTTTATAAATACTTAAACTAGATAACCATCTACACGCCTGAAGTTATATGTAATCAGATTTTCCGTGAATATTGTATTATGCGAAAATTTGTAATTCCAAAGCCTTTAATATGTAACCTTCTAAAATAAGAGTGATACTTATGGCATCAAGGAAACCATTTGGGAAGAAAATCAAGCTCATAGCAGCGCGCAAACAGAGCGCGCCGCGCTGGGCAGACATAAAGAAGTTCTCGCTCAAGAGGGCACGTACAAGAAGAATACGCGTTACCACAAAACACTGGAGACGCGGCAGGATAAAAGTGTAATAAGCTCCTTTCTTTAGAAAAGAAAGTAGCTTGCAGTCAAAGAAAATATTATAATAAAAAAGGGATTTATATTATGGCAGAAAAAATTTTAACAACAGAGAAAATATTCACAATACCGCTGCGCGAAGCGTACAAGAAAGCGCACGATAATAGAGTGCCTTACGCAGTCCGCCTTATCAAAAAGTACTTGCAGACTCATATGAAGGCTGAAACGGTGAAGATGGGCAAGCACCTTAATGAGGAGCTCTGGACACGCAGCATTTCAAAACCGCCGCGCCGTGTTCGTGTCAAGGCTTTCAAAGAAGGCGATATCGTTAAGGTAGAACTCATGGGATTTGATTACGTGGAATTCAAGGCAAAGCCGAAGAAGGATAGGAAGGACATGAAAGAAAAGCTCATGGAGCGCCTCGGACCTAAAGCCCTGAAGAAAGAGGAAGAGGAAAAGAAACTTGAAGGCGGGAAGACGCCGGAAAAGGCAAAACCGATAGAGCACCACAAAGTCGGCGAAGGTGAATAGTTAAACGAGTTATTCAGATGATCCAGCAGGCCCGGAAGAACACATTGGAAATACTAGTTTTGAATTGTTTGAGCCCCGTATGAAAGGGCTACCACCAGAAATGCGGGAACAACTTACTCCTTATATAAAAGCTGGCATTGAAGCTGCCGAGGAAATACAGCAAATGCAGAATCACTGGCTATATAGAGCTTGAGAGTCTATTCACATAAATGGTGAAGTTCTTTATATGACGGGTCAGGGCGTAAAGAAAGTGTGGCGTGCAGTAACTTTCAGAACTTGATTTATTATAGAACTATTTTTTTAAGCTCTTCTATTTTCTGGAACTGCCTGTCTGTTGTGACTAAAGTCAAATTATTCTCTATGCACTGACTTGCTATCAATAAATCAGAAAGAGTAAACGAATCCCCTGTTCTCTCATATTTATTTTTCAAACCGTCAAGAATTATTGCAGTTTTTTTAGTTGTCTGGAGACACTGAAATGTTTCAATGAAATCAAGCGATTTTTCCTTATTTTTTTGTGACCTTAATCTAATCCCTTGAATAAACTCAAAATAACTAATAAATGTTATGCAGGCAGGGGCAGGGTCTGATTTTATTATGGATTCTATTTTATCAGATATATTTTTCTCTCTTTTTTCTATGCGTATTAGGATGTTTGTGTCAAGCGAAAGCGTCATCTAAATCCATACTCCTTTCTCATTTTTTTGACCAAGGCTTCGTGGTCTTTGGCTTCCTTATCTGTCAGATATTTTTCTCCTTTCAGTATTTTATTCCAAAATTCTTTGTTTCTTTCCTCATAATCGTCAGTGATTTTTTTAAGAATAATTCCCATTGTTGCGTCGTGCTCGGCAGACATAATTTTCAGCTTCTTCCATGTTTCCTCATCTACGTCCCTTATTGTTCTTGTTGTCATAATGAGTATTACAGTAATACAAGTATTTAAAGATTACATTAGTCAATTATTAGACGTTCTTAATCTCCCAAAACCTAGTATAATTATGAAGATGAGAGGAGAGGTCTTCTCAGGCGTTCTTCGGGGAGCCCCACTGATAGAAAAGTATTATCCAAGACTTGTCGGACTGGTTGGATTCAAGCCGTTCAAGGGAACCATGGATGTAAAGCTGGACAGAAGCATGGACATAAGGCCGTTTGCCACAAAAACCATGGATCATGTTCTTATTGACGGCAGAAGGAAAATAACTGCTTATCTTGTACCTGTAAAAATAAAAAAAATTTATCTTGTCTACAGCTTGATAGACATACATGATGAGGAACGGCGAATTATTGAAAATGTTGAGGCTTTGAGAAAAAACGCCAAGGCAAAACTTTCAATGAATGACCTGTCGGAAATCGAAGAACCTTTGTATGAGTGCTGGGCTGTACAGTTTGAGAACGGACTTTACGGAAAAGACACAGTTGAACTCATTGCCCCTGACATGATAAAGGAAAAACTTGACCTTGATGATGGTGACAAGATTGAGATAATTTTTATCGAGACTACTGTCAAGAAGAAAGTCAGGCCAAAACTTGTTCATGGTAAGACGTTTACAACTGACCAACATAATATTTAGGTATGTAATAGTATGTTCAGTTGATTTTAGAACATTTTGTACTGAACATACAGTATAGCAGGTTCAAATTAAAAGTTCCGATATTATTCGAACCTACTATAACACATGTTGGTCATGTACAGTTAACTAATTTATAGTACAAAAGTTATTCAATTAGTTAACTATAAGTAAGCTTGTACTTAATTCTAAAATAAGCCGTAGATTCAGGTGAGTGCGGAGGATTGTATTGATTGCTGTTTTGCTGAGCTTAATCTGAGGCAGAAAAACACTTCCTGCTCCCCTTTCTATACTTAGCTTAGAAGTGATTCCATGAAATTACTAAGAATAAATTTTGACGGCGACCCTAACGTAGGGCTCTATGGTTTTGCGACGGACAAATACTGTTTCATAGGCTCGGACAGATATACCGCTAAGATAAAGGATGTTCTTGGCGTGAAAACTTACGCGTTTCCCCTGCTTAACATGGATCTGGTAAGAATATTCTGCACTGGCAATTCGAACGGGATAGTTATGCCTCAGGTT
>JBAZQV010000011.1:0-24281 GCA_041645025.1 Candidatus Aenigmatarchaeota archaeon | reverse complement strand
CGGTGACGGATGTCCCGGCTGCGGAACCATTCTGGGTCTCAAGCTGCTTTTGCAATCTTTAGACAATATAGTTCTTGTAAATGCTACCGGCTCTGTAACACCTTTCATAAAAGTCGATGTGCCTTTCATTCATGCCGGGCTCAACGCTGCTGCTGTAGCACGTGGCGTTGCGCGGAGCCTGGACAAGAAAGCCGGCACCAAGGTTGTTGTTTACGCCGGTGACGGCACAACCGCTGCAAGCATCGCATCGCTCATCAATTCAACAGAAGACATAATTTATGTTTGTGCAAATGACCAGTCACAGAACCAGCTGGGAAGCAGTTATGCTACACAGCTTTCGCACAATGCTAATTACACAGCTACGGCCTGCGTCGCGTACCCCCAGGATTACATAACCAAGCTGAAGAAAGCCGCGGCAATGCCTGGATTCAAATTCATTGACCTGCTCTGTCCCTGCCCTGTGGTCTGGGGCTATGAGGCCTCCAACACCATGGAAATAGGACGGGTCGCTGTTGAGACAGGTGTCTGGCCTCTATACGAAATAGAAAATAGTACAGCCAATCTGACAAAAAGACCAAACCGTCTTGAGCCTTTAGAACACTTCACGCAAGCACAAAAGAAACTTGTAATAAAGAGCGGCGTCCAGGAAAAGATAAACAAGAACTGGAAGTTGCTAACTGAAGGCAGAGTTCCATAACTATCATCTAGTTTTTAGGGTTCGAACATCTTAATTTCAATTTCGGGACTTATTTGCATCACTCAGGGCTACGACTGCATAACTTCTAAGGTTGTAGTTTTTTATATAATAATCTAAAAAGTTTATCTCCTGGTGTATCGGGGTTTCTAAGTGCTTCTAATTCCTCGTGCGATAATTGAACTGTTCTTGCATCAATTTCTCCGTAAGCAAAACCTAATTGGTTGCTTCTACTATTTCTAAAAATCTCTTTTTGCCCATCTATAGACAGAGCCAATTCTAATTCTCTTCTTTCGAGAATGCTTTCAGTGTGTTCATCATAGCAATGGTCCTCTCTGTCAGAAGGCGTCCATAATCCGCCTTGTGCACCTACCATCCTGTCCCTTGCTCTCAGTAGAATTGCCATTCTTTCAGATGGGCAATAAACACAAAATCTTATCCCGCAATCACTGCCTGTGCCAAATGGGGGAAAAATAGCTCCATGGGTCTGTAACTAATTCTGCTCCGTACAATATTTGCTCCGCCATAACTCACGCCGAATGTAGTATATACAAAAGTTTAAAAACGAATTTATAGCGCCCGAATAAAGATAATACCATGGACCATATCAATTACTTCTTCAACCCGAAAGGCATCGCAGTGATAGGTGCCTCAAGAAATCCAAGAAAATTCGGCCATATAATTTTTCGTAACCTGTTAGAGAAAGATGCCTATCCAGTAAATCCCAATGCCACAGAAGTCCTGGGAAAAAAATGTTATGCCTCAGTGAAGGAAATAAAAAATAATATTGACCTTGCTGTCATAGCAGTCCCGGCAAAAACGGTTCCTGAGGCTGTCAAGGATTGTAGGGAAAAAGGCATCAAGGCTGTTGTTGTGATTACATCAGGTTTCGCAGAATCCGGTCACCCTGAGGAAGAGGAAAAAATCAGGCAGCTCAAGGGCGACATGCGTATAGTAGGCCCGAATGTCATAGGAATCTACGATGCCTATTCCGGGATTGATACTGTTTTTAATCTTCGTCATCGCCAGCAGCGACCAAGAAAAGGTGGCATATCATTCATAAGCCAGTCCGGTGCCTTTGGTTCTGCTGTCCTGGACCTGGCAGCCTATGAGAACTTGGGTTTCGCAAAGTTTGTTTCTCTCGGAAACATGCTGGATGTAAATGAAACAGACATGATAAACTATCTTGCCTCGGATGAAAAAACAAAAGTAATAGCAATGTACCTTGAAGGATCCAAGGATTATCGAAAACTCTTCGCCGCGCTTAGGGCAACAACAAAAAAGAAACCTGTCGTAGTGATAAAAGCCGGGAAAACCGAAGAGACGAAGAAAGCCGTAGCATCCCACACAGCATCCATGGCTGGTGAATCAAGGATTTTCAGCGGCATGCTCAGGCAGGCGGGTGCCCTGGAAGCCGCAGGAACCGAAGAGATGTTCGACATGGCCAAAGCCTTTGCTCAGCCGCTTGCCCACAACAACCGCGTTCATGTAGTGACAGACGGCGGCGGTTTTGGCATAATTGCAGCCGATGCCCTGGTGTCCAGTGGTTTTCACCTTTCGCAGCTTAGCTCAGCAACTATAAAGGAGGTAAAAAAACATGTGCCTGACTATGCAACCCTGTCAAACCCCTTGGACCTGACAGGTGATGCCGACACTGTGCGCTACAAAAACGTGCTTCCGCTGGTACTGGCGGACAAAAATGTCGATGCTGTCCTGATTATACTGCTTATGCAGATATCTTCCCTGGACTCAAATATAGTTGACGTGATAGCTGATCTGAAACGTTTCAAAAAACCCGTATTTGCATGCATGACCGGCGGTGAGTTCACGGCATTGCATCGCAGAATGATGGAAGAAAGGGGAATACCAACTTACGAAGCGCCAGAACGCGCTGTCGCCGGCCTAAAAGCACTGAATGAGTACGCACGAAGGAATAGGGAAGTGTAGTGGAAGAAAATAAATTATAGCGGGAATCTTTATATACCCTCCTTCACCAAAGAAATAATAGAGTGATTAAATGAAAGGTATTACACCCGTAATTGCCATTATTTTGCTGTTACTGATAACGATATCCATGGTAGGTTTTGCGTTCGTCTGGTTCCAGCGTGTAGCTACAACAGCCACAACTGCAACCGACGTACAACTCCAGAGCCAGTTGAACAAGCAGGGCCAGACAATTAGCATAGAAGGTGCCTATTGCAGTGCCGGTGGCTGCGCTACCAAAGAGATTTACATGAGAAATTCAGGAACTGTAGCAATTCCAATTGGGGCTGTAGCTATTTTCGTAAATGGCAGTTCTGCTGGAAGTGGATGTCCGGCAACAAGTGTCACGGCAGGAGCTACGTTCACCTGCACCGCTACTATAGCGCCTTGCTCTGGCAGCACAACGGTAAAAGCAACGTCGCCTGGAAATGTAGATCAGATAACCTGCTAGAAGTAAGGATCCAATTTCTTAATTAAATTTATTTTTAGTTGAAAATAGGTCTAGAAGTAGCCGCCTAGATTTTCCACCTTACCTACAGCCCGGCTTCTTTTCTTATTTGTTCTATCCTATCTGTTCGTTCCCAGGTGAAGTCCGGATCCTCGCGTCCAAAATGGCCGTAGGCCGCTGTTTTTTTGTAAATAGGCCTGCGAAGATTGAGATGTTTTATGATCTGTGACGGCCGTAACGGGAAAACTTTTCCAATAATCTCCGCAATTCTTTCATCGGAAATTTTGCCTGTATCGTATGTGTTGACATGAACACTGACCGGATCAGCAACGCCTATGGCATAAGCTATCTGCACCTCACATTCATCAGCCAGGCCGGATGCAACAATATTTTTTGCAACATAACGTGCCATATAAGCAGCGCTTCTGTCAACCTTGCTTATGTCTTTTCCACTAAAAGCGCCCCCGCCGTGGCTTCCATAGCCGCCATAGGTGTCAACGATTATTTTTCTGCCTGTGACACCCGTATCGCCCGCAGGTCCGCCAAGGACAAAGCGCCCGGAAGGGTTAACGTGATAAATTGTCTTGTCATCCAGCCATTTCCCGCAAACAGGCTTGATTATTTTTTCTATTACAATGTGTCTGATTTCCTCGTTGTCCACGTACGGGTCATGTTGTGTTGAAACAACAATAGTATGCGCCCGTTTTGGCTTTCCGTTTTCATATTCGATAGTGACCTGTGATTTTCCATCGGGCCGAAGCCATTTTATCTCTTTATTCTTGCGTGCATCTGCCAGGCGCAGGCAAAGTTTGTGGGCAAGGCTTATAGGCAGCGGCATGAGTTCAGGTGTCTGGTTGCAGGCGAAGCCAAATACAAGTCCCTGGTCACCTGCGCCCAGATTCTCGTGATCAACGTCCTTTACAACAGCCTGCGCAATATCCGGTGACTGCTCATGTATCGCAACCATCACACCGCAGGAATCAAAATCGAAACCATAGTCACCGTTCGTATAACCTGCTTCCTGAATCGTTTTTCTTATGATGCCCTGTATGTCAATATAAGACTTTGTTGTAACCTCGCCTGCAACTATGCAAAGGCCTGTCGTTACCAAAGTCTCAACAGCTACACGACTATAAGGGTCATTCTGGTAGAAAGCATCAAGCAGTGCATCGCTTATCTGATCGCAGATTTTGTCAAGGATGGCCTTCAGTTACTGATTCAGACGTGAAGAGATAATTTTCTTTCATCTTAGGCACATGCACCACCCCCTTCCGTATATGTCATAACAAAGAATATTGATTTTAGGTTAATAAATGCTATTGGAACAAGTTGTGAACTGTAAAATGTAATTGTGTTGTGCTTTAAAAATATGTTTCAAACTCTTCGCGTGAGATTTTCAAATCTTCAAAAATAATCTTCTTCAAAAGCCCGGGACCGATTTCCTCGGCAGGGTGATTGGGAATTGAAGTAGTCCTGCCGTCCATGTGCTCAAAAATCATGTGCTTACCGATTCTTATAAGACGAAAATCCATTTTATTCAAAATTCGGGACATATCCCGGACTGTAAGAACTGGTAGTTTTGCAGTAATCTACACCTCGATTTGCTGAAGTCCTATGAACTTTTCCTGCACTGCTTTGCCCTTTTTAGCTTCGAGGTATTCTGATATAAGTTCTTTGGTCCTTTTCATAAGCTCGTCCAAGCTTTTGGCCTGCGTATGACAGCCTGGCAACCCAACTACTTCAGAAACAAACCAGCCCTCTTCATCCTGCTCTATTAGTACGTTGTAAATCATAGATTTCTATATTCTATCAACGTATTTAAAAACACTCTTTGTCAAACTTTATTGTATGCTAAACTGCTTGTTATGGCCTGTTTATTCCTAATTTTCCTATTTCCAGCAAAAATATCATCTATCGCTATCTCTGAGGTAATTAATATGGGAAAACAATATTTTTCTGCATAAATGATTTTATTTTGTGGTCTGCCCGTATATGTCACCCAAATCCTTACTTGTCCAACTTGGATCGAGCAATGCTCTTGTATAACCGCAGTCTATCCTATAGTTTTGGCCAGTTATTGCTGATGCCTTCTCAGAAAGTAAAAATAATATGAGATCTGCAACTTCGTCTGGTTCTACGCTCCTTCCCAAAGGCGTCTTCCTTTCAAAATGCTGAATAATCTCAGGATTTTTTACATACTGCACGACATTTCTTCTTGTAGTCACGTTGCCTGGCGAAACCATGTTAACCCTTATTCCTTTAGGACCTAGAAGCGTTGAGTAAGAAACCGTCAAGCCATAGAGTGCACCTTTTGCTGATGTATAAAGAACTATATCAGGCGCTGGCATATCAAGTTCTATAGAACCGTTGTTGACTATTGATCCGCCTTTTGGCATTTTAGGATAACATATCTCTGTTAATACAAACGCGGGTGTTGCGTGCGCGTTCATCAATTTGTGCCAAGAACCGAGGCTTCTGCCGCCATGTGCACTATCACCGCCGAGAAGACCTGCATTGTTCACTAGACCATGAATAACTGGAACCTTTTCAAATATTTCTCTCATTCGTTTCTCGTCTGATGCGTCTCCCTGGTAAAATTTACACTGATTTTCATTAACATATTCACTAACTTCAGATCCTTTGAAAGGTTCTATATCTATTCCTATGGGATATGCACCTTCATCTACCAGTCTTTTTAATGTGTGAGCGCCTATACCATTAGCTGCACCACTTACAACAACTTTCTTATCCTTTAATCCAAGATCCATGATTTAAACCTAAAACATAAACTTATTTAAAAACACTCCCTTCCGTATCTTAATGTATGGTAAATTACTATTTGTAGCTTCTTTACTCCTTATTTTTCCAATTGGTTATACTTTGCAGATCAGCGAGATAATTAATATGGGAAAACAATATTTTTATGCGATTACTTAGCAATTACCTTAGCAATTACGTTTGTATTGCAAAGAAAAACCCATAACCGAAATTTAAGTTTATTGCTTATTAGTAAAAGCTATGCAAACACCTAATGTTGAAATAATAGATATTTCTCAGGATAGAGTATCTCCAGAATATCTGATGCAGGCTGAAAGAAGGAGAGATGTTGATTTGATGGTATTTGTGGCGAGAGGTACATCATACCAAGACGCTGAAGATAGCTTAAGACATATGTCAATAAATGAAAATCCTATTACCAAAGCGCTATTTCCTAGAGCAAGGGAGCGGTTTGAACATCTGACAACTTTCCGTTCTTATCATTATCCTCAAGATGCTGTTTTACCGCCTTATTATGATTATTTGTTAGCTAGACCGGATGGAATATTGGAGGCAACGGCAGCTGCTCTTCCTTACGAACCGCTTTGCGCCGATGGTGGCGATGGTTATAGGGAATTATCAGATATCGTTGGTGAGGCAAAGAAAGTTGCAACACAAAATTCTTGTAATGTTGTATTTATTACACCATTCTGGACAAGGGGTAGTGAAGTTCGTACAGATTGTTTTGGCCATCGTATTAATAGTGGTGTGCAATTTGATAAGCATGTCAACTGCGTTGGAGACCCGTACTGCTATCAAGGCAGCCGTGTTATGTTCGAACTTATGAAATCTGAACCTCAATCTTAAAAACACTCATTCCCGTATCTTTATGTATGGCAAACTTTTTTTCGTAGCCAGTTTACTCTTTGTTTTTGCTATGCCACAAATCATATGGTCTTTATCTATCAGCGAGATAATGTACAACCCGCCATGCTATAATGATGAGTGCGAATGGCTGGAAATATTCAATGATCAAAGTGATGAAATAAATCTTTCTTTGTGGAAATTAGATGGGAAGGGTTTTTCCAACTCGACCATACAACCCGGTGAATACATGATAGTTACAAGTACTGCATTAGGTAACAACAGCTTCGAATCGTCATGGGGAAACAATGACAGTGTTTGGAATCACCTCGATGGGAACTACAGTATTGTACAGCTTTCGTCATTGAGTCTCAGAAATACAAATAATGACACAGTGAATCTGACAAACGGCACACAAAATGACATAGTCTTATATCTTGTATCTTACGGTGCAAACGGCAACGGGAAATCTCTCTGCCGTAACTTGTCTTCATTTTACGAGTGTACGCCGACACCAGGAAAAATAAACAGTGGCCTTAATACAACAAACGCTACCAGCATCAACCTAACTGACGTCAGACTGGAAGTTTACATCAGCACTGCAAATGTGAATAGCACATACACAAGTCTTTTCAAAATATCTATAGACAACAAAACCTGCAGCCAGCTGGACAACGTCACTGTACAATACAACATAACGCCCTCGATAAGCAACTCATTTACCCGTGAGGTTGGGTGTGAAAATCATACCAGCACAGGAAGTTGGACGCCAGGTATTTCTGGAAATTATACATTATGCGGAACCATAACTAGTTCAACAGCAAACAACACGAACATGACCAATGATGCAACTTGCAAAACAATAGAAGTTACAGACATCCAGCCGCTTAGTTGCAGTCTTTCTGTTAATCTCCTCTCACCCGACGTAGTCAACAGCACTCAAACTCTAAACTACGATATATTTGTAAACGATAGTGCATGCAACCAAACATCCCATGACATAATAGTAGAGTACTGGATAGAAGATATGTTCGGATATTATGTAAAAGAGAAGATAAACACAACCCATACTATGACCTGTTCAAAAACCATAAACCGCCAGTGGACGCCGGATGACATAAGCGGCACCGAGGGCTATAACATATTTGCAAACTTAATATCTCCGGGCTGTAATGATGCCAGCCTCAATGACAACGGAAACAAGAAAATCATCGTAGTTCGTGGCACGAGTCAGCAGGATTCGTCCTTGGAAATAACAAGCGTTGACGCCGGGTCAGACAACGAAGCTAAATATGGGGAAGATGTGAATATCAATCTCTATGTTTTCCGGAACAGTACAAGCAAGTATTCTGTTGATGTTTGGGTAAGAAAAAACGAAAACAAATTAAGTGAAGTTACAACATTTCACGCAAAATCTAAAAATACTAAATATAACCTAATGCTGCCAATCCGCATAAAACCCAACTGCGATGGTGCCTATGAAGATGGCACATATGTTGTATTTGCAGAGGGTCTCGACAAGAACAGCACCCGCAACATAACAATAAAAGGCATTTCGTCATCGTTTTGCAAAACTATTCAAGTGTCGTCTGGCGGAGGTGGAAGTGCTAATACAGCCGTTGCAGGTCATTCCCCTATGGAATTGATTTCTTACCCAGAAACCGTCTACGTTGGTAAAGAATTCGAAATCACCGTAAAAGTAAACTCCTCTGTCAAAAAGCCGTTTTCAATTTACTCCTATGTGTACAAAGGCAACAACCCCGTTTCAGGAGCATGGACCGCAAACAGAAAGGAGATAAAAGAAGATTTGCCGCTAATCTCCCTGAAGAACACAATAGAAAAAGGTACAGAACCTGGAGTATACAATCTGCGCATTAGGTTGAAAACTGACAAGGAAGAAGACATAACAAAAGAATTGTATGTTGTTCAGGAACCGGTTAAAATTGTAAATAATACTGCCAGCATAACCAGTAACAATGAAACCCTGAGCACCCAGAAAGAAAATAAATCATCAGTTACTGGCCTTATAGTTTCCAAGAAATCCGATATAAAGAAACATGCTGTGCTTATTTACCTGCTGTCAAAATTAAAACTCCCTAGATTATTTTAAGTCTTCCTTCCATCTTCTAATATGTTCGTGAAAAATGAGCCGGCAATAAAGGTTGGCAAATATCTAGTTGTTGCAGACGTACATGTGGGCATTACCAAGGACTTGTGGCAATCAGGAGTCTCGTTGCCAAGTCAGGTAAAAGCAATGGCAGGAAGGCTGAATAAGCTGAAAAAACTCACCAAAACCACGCATCTTATTATACTCGGCGATCTTAAGCATAAAATTACTGGCATAAGTATCCAGGAGAGAAAAGAAGTGCCAGAATTCCTGAGAATGCTGAAGTTCGGAAAAATAATAGTAATAAAGGGTAACCACGACGGTTTCATAGAAAAATTAACAAAAAACATAAAAAAAGTTTCCGTGAAAAAATCCCTGGCCGTTGGAGATTATATTTTTACTCATGGTCACAGCAATGTAAAAACAAAGAAGATAATTGTTGTCGGCCACAATCATCTCTGTGTGAAATTCCAGGACGACGTAGGCGCAGTATACAATGAGCCAGTGTGGGTTCGTGGAAAAGCAGGATGCAAGAAAATTATTATTATGCCTGCATTCAACGAACTGTGTGGATATTACGCTGCGAACAAGGGCAGGTTTCACGGTCCAATAGCATCCAAATTAAAGGGAAATGCGCATGTATATCTACTGGACGGGACTGACATCGGCCGCATAAGAGACTTGAAGATTAAGGAATAGTGATTATGACGACGAAGTCGTAGGTGAGAAAATGGTATTCCAGTCGTTTTCAGAAAAGATGCAGAAGCTGATAAAGGACAAGGGATTCCTGGAGCCGACCTTAGCCCAGAAAATGGGTATACCGGAAATAAAAAACGGCGCTAACGTGCTGATAATAGCGCCAACGGGTATTGGAAAAACGGAAACAGCCATGCTGCCGCTGCTTGACAAAATTTATCTTGACAAAGCAAAGCCCATAGCACTTCTCTATATTACTCCTCTCAAGTCGCTCAACAGAGATCTTCTTGATAGAATATTCTGGTGGGCTGACAAGTTGGACATAGAAGTTTCTGTGCGGCACGGCGACACCGATCAGAAAGAACGTACTTCCCAGAGAGAAGCGCCGCCACAGTGCCTGATAACAACACCGGAAACTTTGCAAGCCATATTAACAGGAAAGATATTCCGTGAGCATCTAAAAAATGTAAAATATGTAGTTGTCGATGAAATACATGAGCTTGTCGAAAGCAAGCGTGGCGTTCAGCTTTCCTTGGGTCTTGAGCGCCTGCGCGATATAGCCGGCAACTTCCAGCGAATAGGACTCTCAGCTACAGTAGGCTCGCCCGAGATTGTAGCAGACTTTCTTGGTGAAAATGTGAAGATAATCCGCGCAGAGTCGGAAAAGCGCTACGACATTAAGGTCGAAACACCAAAACCTTCTCTGACTGACCAGGAAGTTGCAGATGAACTTGTTATAGGCATCAATACAACAGCACGTCTCCGCCGCATTTATGATTTAATCCAGTCCCACAAAAGCGTCCTTGCATTTACGAACACCCGCGAGACAGCTGAAGTCATATCATCCCGTCTGACAAAATTAGACAAGCAGCTTAAGCAAACAGTGCATCACGGTTCTTTGTCAAAAGAAGGTCGGATAAAAAGTGAGCAGGCTTTCAAAAAACAAGAGTTAAAGTCATTGATAGCAACGAGCTCCCTAGAGTTAGGTATTGACATAGGATCCATAGATTTAGTAATACAATATTTGTCACCCCGGCAGGCTACAAGATTAATCCAGCGGGTCGGCCGTGCAGGGCATAAGGTAGGCGAAGTCAGCAAAGGCATAATTTTATCCGGTGACGAAGATTTATTCGAATCGGCTGTTGTTGCCAACCATGCCGCAAACAAGCAGCTTGAAAAAATAAAAATTCATAAGATGGCGTTCGATGTTCTATCAGGACAAATACTTGGCATGGCATTGAGTGACTATGAACTACCTGTAGAAAAAGTATACGAAACGGTAAAACGCTCCTACATGTACAGGGACATAACAAAGAAGGATATAGATTCGCTGCTGAAATTCATGGCCGAACTAAGGCTGATCTGGCTTAATGAAGAAGGAAAGCAAACAACAATAAAGCGCCGCCGCAAGGGCTGGACATCTTATTTTGAGAACTTGTCGACAATACCGGCTTCTGTAAAATTCCGAGTAATATCGATAATACAAAACGAACCCATAGGAACTTTGGACGAAGCTTTTGTCGCCGAGCATGGCCAGTCCGGCAATAAGTTTATCTGCGCAGGACGTGCCTGGAAAATAATACAGGTGGACAATGGAAAAGTTATTGTGGAGCCTGTGGATGACATAGAATCAGCCATACCATCATGGGAAGGCGAGCTTATTCCTGTCTCCTTTGAGGTTGCGCAGGACGTCGGACGCCTGAGAAAGCTCGCATCTAGCGAAGATATTACAAAATTAAAGGCTCAATATAATATTGACACAGAATCTGCTAAGGAAATGGTAGAAATAATGAAAAAGCACAAGCCCTTTCCGGTACCGGACGACAAGACGCTTCTAATAGAAACTTACAAGGATTTTGTTATAATTCACAGCTGCTGGGGGTCGCTTGTTAACGATACCATAGGCCGCTACATCGCTTCCATGATTACAGCCGAGACCGGCGTTGCTGTGAACATGAAAAACGATCCCTATCGCATAATCCTCCAGACCGTTGCAGGAGGCGAAAGGGTAAAGGAGCTTCTGGAAAACGCGGAGAATATAGAATCGCTTCTCACAACATCCCTGGAACGCTCCTCCATGTTCAAGTGGCGCTTTCTGCACGTTGCCCGTAGGTTTGGTGTGATATCGCGCAACGCCAAGTTCGACAAGATTAACATGAACAAGATAGTAAAGACCTACTACGACAGTCCGATCTATAAGGAAACTCTCCGCGAGCTTTTCCTGGAGAAGATGGACATTGAGAATGCAAACAAGGTAATAGAAAAAATACAGGACAAGGAAATAAAAATTGTTCTCAAGAGCGGGCTAAGTTATCTAGGCGAGCTAGGTCTTACTCATCAGTTTAGCGAAGTAATGAAGCCACGCATGCCGGAGAAGGAGATATTCAACGCCTTTAGAAAGCGCCTGATTACCACCCGTGTGCGCCTTCTCTGCACTAATTGCGGCGACTATACAATAGTCCATGCTGTAAAGGACATAGACGACCAGCCTGAATGTCCTAAATGTACATCGCGCATGATAGCGGTAATAAGAAAAGGCCAGATAGGCGCGGCAGAAATAGTGAAGAAGCGAGCAAAGAAGAAGCCGCTGACAGAAGATGAACAGAAAGAACTTCAAACCATAAGACGTTCTGCAGACCTTGTAATGGTGTACGGAAAAAAGGCAGTACTTACTTTAGCCGGTCATGGAATAGGACCACAAACCGCTGCCCGTATACTGGCAATGATGCACACAGACAAGGAAAAGTTCTACAAGGATATATTAGCCGCGGAAAAGACATTTGCCAAAAATAAAATTTACTGGAAGTAGATCAACTAAACTTCGTCTCTACTTTCATATATGGGTTCCTCTTCTCGTATCTCGCCAACGACTCTGGCAATAACTGGCATGCCATCAAATTCTTTAGGATAGTACATTCCATGAGGCAGTGGTCTTTCTAAAAATACATATAGGCATAAGTCTTCTGGTCGTCCGCTTACTACAGAACCTCCATGAATTTCTCGAAGAAAATCAGCTGTCTGTATGCTGCAGCCGTTCACAAAACCACTGTACGGTTCGGCAAACATGTAAGTTCTCTCAAATGCTTTTTGTTTTGCAACGGCTGCGTCATTTAGTATCATAATTATCACTCATAATCATGTGGCTCTAGGCAATTCTATTGGTTCCACACCATAAATTCTGTAATATTTTTCTATGTCATCGCGAAGACTGACTGATGGGTTAAACACATCGGCCGCCTTAGGCAAAATATATCTGGCACCTGTAAGAGCATCGTACTTAATGTGGTAATCTCTCTCAAGAACGTCTTGAACCGTTCTTCCACGATCACGGCGTTCATACCTGTTAACACAAGATACAAGTGCATCAACCCATATGCCTAGTTCTTGCAATCGAAGTACATGTTCCATTGAAGATCCGCCTGTTGTCGTCACATCTTCTACAAGAACTACATGTTGTCCCGGTGTGAGAGGTCCAACAGAATATCTATTCTGAGGGTCGCCATGAGCTTTTTTGCCAGCGCGTAAAACAGACGCCGGTATTTCCGAAGGTGTTTTATAATCAATTAAATTATTCATTTCCTCGCCAAGCGGTTTCGCTCCATCTGGAACACCAAGGAAATAATCCGGTCTTAGTCCTCGATCCGCGCAGAAATCGTACACATATCTGGCAAGTTGGCGCTTTAGTTCAAGATTTTTTAATGCATCTCGCATATTTACATACCAATGTCCAGACCTGCCTGATTTGAGAATTATAGGAGGGTCAAAGAATCCCACCAGTTTATTCTCAAGCAGAAATCCCTCATAAGGCACTACATCAAACATAATTACCACTTTGAAGGCAGTTTCCCGGCTGCACGCATGGCACCAGTTATATCATCACGCATGACCAACGATGATTCTCTTGCAGCCTCTGCGAATTGTCTTTCTCCGAATCTTGATTTGTAAGGTTCATGTTTATACGCAAATATAAGTTTACTTCCATTATTCACAATGGCACCATATCCATCTTCATTAAAATTCGGCACAACGTCTCTTCCAGTCCCGCCTTGCGTACCATATCCAGGAACAAGAATAATTGCATTCTCCATCATTTCCCTACATCTTACTGCCTGTTCTGGGTAGGTTGCACCAACAACAGCACCAAGAGACGAGTAACCTCTTTCACCTTTGAGTACGCCTCCCCACTGGTCAACCAGGAGTGCCATCTGTTCGTACAAAAGTCTGCCACCATGAACATCTGCAAATCTCATATCTTGTAGTTCGCCCGAAGACGGATTAGAAGTCTTATCAAGAACAAACGCACCTTTTCCGTGTTCTCCGCACACTTTTACGAATTCTCCTACACTATCAGAGCCGATATAGGGACTAAGTGTTATCGCATCAACGTCAAACATTGGTGTTCTTGAACCATCAATAAGTTCAACAGTGCCAAGATGACCTTTTGCGTAAAAACTTGCGGTCTTTCCTATATCTTCACGCTTTGCATCTTCTACAACAAGAAGGCCTTTTTGCTGTGCGTAATCAACCGTTCTCATGAATGTACGAACACCATCAGGTCCATAACATTCGTAAAATGCCATTTGTGGTTTAACAACAGCAACAATATCATGAGTAGCGTCAATAATAGACTTATTGAATCTCCAAATAGCCTCAGATGTTGCTTTTAGTAGTGCATCACGTCTTGCAGAATGATCCAACTCATATACTTTAAATTCTTCGAGAACTTGACGACCAATATGAGGAGGCAATTCAACAACAGTCGGGTCAAGACCTACGCAACTAGGGTTTTGTTTTGCATCTATTTCATCAAGAAGTCGGTCAGAAAAATTTCTTGGCATAATTGTCCTTTATCTGATTGTATCAAAAGAATAAAAGCCTGACACCAATTACGACTCGTCTGCGACAAAATTACAAAAATTATCCGCGCCTTTTTCTGAATTCCTCAAGGCTGCCGTATCCTTCCAGATACTTTGGAAGTTCCGTAACTATATCTCCGAATATGGACGGACCCCAGTATGGTACGCCTGTCAGCACTTGAACCATATCGGCGCCATTTTCCAAGTAGCGGAACGTATCAAAAGCCGGATGCAAACCTTCTATGCATCCTATCCCGCCGCAGCCTATTATAATTTCTTCGTCTCCTAAAGTCTTTCTTGCAAGTTTTACCATCTCGAGATTTCTCTCCATCAAAGGAGCGCCACTCAATCCGCCATTTCCTATTTTTCTAATCTTTCTGGAAGATGTAATTAGACCATTTCTGCTGAGGGATGTATTAGTGAGAATATAACCAGTAACACCGTGCTTCTCTCCGACATATAAAATGTCGAGCAGTTGGTCATTAGCAAGGTCATGAGATACCTTAATGTAGACAGGCCTGGGTTTACGCTTTCTAATTATGTCAACTTTGCCCAAAAGCGCGTCAAGTCTTTCAGGATCTTCATAAGCTGTCCCATCCTCGGCATTTGGGCAGCTTATGTTTAAAACTTTTGGAAAAGGGGGATCCCACAAAATTTCCCTAGCAGCTACCATATTCTCAACATCGCTATCAGGTTGCGTGTCCTCAACACGGAAAACATTAGGATCAAAATTTACATGAACAGGTATTTCAAATTCTCTTTCCTTGACGGTTTCTGCACTTTTGACAAGGCCAGAATTGTTCAAGCTCATCCTGTTTATCATTGCATAGTCATCCGGCAGTCGCCAGCAGCGTGTTCCTGGATTGCCCTTTCGTTTCGATGGGGTTATCGTGCCGAATTCCAGATGTCCTGCTGAAGTGTGCGGAATTATATCGAAAAGCTGTCCATACTTGTCATATCCAGCAGCCAGACCTGCCGGAGAGGGATACGTCACGTGCCCCAATCTTACGGTCAGAGCCGGATCACTATGGTAATAAAGTGAATGAAAAAGATCCCTTAGCGGCTTATATTTGCCAGCTTGTTGTCCTGCAAAAAGTGCTGCCTTGTGCATTGTTTCCGCATCAAAAAGAAACGCAACATGCCTCACAAAATCGCGATAAAAACTTGGCATGTGTGAACTATAATTAAAAACCATTTAAGCTTACTATCAAAGTAATCCTATGAATCCAGAAATACTTGATAAATATATTCAAGCCGGCAAAATAGCTGCTGAAGTCCGTGAAAAAAGCGCGGAAATCGCTAAAGTTGGCATGCCACTCCTTGAACTCGCTGAGAAGATTGAGTCAATGATTAAAGAAAGTGGTGCCGAGCCTGCTTTTCCTGTTAACCTGTCATTGAACGAATTCGCTGCGCACTATACTCCCCAGAGCAATGACGAAACAAAAATAAAATCCGGCGATGTATTGAAGATAGATGTCGGCACTCATATCGATGGCTATATAGCCGACACTGCAATAACCGTTGACTTTGGAAACAACAGCAAGCTGCTTCAGGCTTCTAGAGATGCGCTAAATGCTGCGGTTGATTTAGTCAAGCCTGGTGTGACCATAGAAAAAATATCCGCAGCAATCGAAGAGACCATAAAGTCCTTTGACTTTAGGCCAATAGAGAACCTGACAGGGCATGGTCTCGACCAATACATGGAGCACACCGAACCCACAATACCGAACATATCGCTGAGAAATGATTACAAATTAAAGGAAGACCAAGTAATCGCCATAGAGCCCTTTGCCACAAACGGCGCTGGTCATGTAAAAGATACATCAGAAGTCATGATATTCTCATTTTCCCAGGACAAACCCGTAAGAAGCATAGACGCCAAAAAGCTGGCTGTGTATGCAGGACGCTTCAATGGTCTTCCATTCGCGGAGCGTTGGCTGCTAACTAGGGAAGCAGCAGCCGCAGGAGTGCCTAATTCGTTGTTCAAAATCCGTATAGCCCTTCGTGAGTTGGTGCAGCGTGGTGTGCTCTATAGTTATCCTGTATTACGTGATGCAAAAGGCGGTTTAGTGAGCCAGGCCGAGCACACGATTGTAGTACTTGAAGACCCGATTGTAATTACAAAGTAACTGAGTAAAGGCACAAAGACTATCGAGGAGTATAAAAAGTTTTCCTTTAGATTCAGCTTAAAAAGTTTTACACCAGAATTTAATTGTGATAAAATGTTAGTAATAATCGACAACGGCAAGGGTGCAGAGCAAATAGCAAAGATGATAAGAGGTCAGAAGACTATTATGAAACCTGACAAAGCTGACATGAAGGCATCGGCATTTATTCTGTCCGATGGTGATTTGAAGAATCAGAAGCATAACGAAAAAATAATAAAATCCGTGGAAAAGCCACTGCTCGCAATCGGCGCGGGTTATTTGTTTCTTGGTGCTGTCTACGGGGCGAAAATAATTCCAGCTAAGCCGGAGAAGCAGATAAGTGCCAAGATCGACCATGCCTGTCCACTAACATTAGATTTGAAAAAAATGTTTACAGTGGTCAAGTCCTGCACAGCTGCATTGGATGATTTGCCGGAGAACTTCGATGTCATCGCATCTTCCAAAGAGCCAGAGATAATAGCTGATAGGGAAAAACCATTCTTTGGTGTTCATTTCAACCCGGAAATGGGTGGAGATGGGATGAAAATCATTGACAACTTTGTGAAGTTCGTCGAAATGTGGGAAAAATACCACAAAGGTAAGTAGATACCACAATGGAAAGGCGCTTCTTCTTTAGAGTGGTAATAATCAATACCTACCTAACAAAAACCAAGAGCAGCCCACCAGACGGAACTGTTATCTCAATCTTATTCATAGGGTAATGATAGTGGCAGAGCGCCGCTTCTATCTCGCCGCGCTTCGCTGTCATTTGTGTTTCTCTATCGCATGCAATGCATTTCATAATACATCCCTTTCTTGTAAGAAAGGTCTGTATGAACCCCAAAGAACATGGGAACTTACAAACCTATCTTCAATATTATTTTATCCGTTTCTCATCAACGAACGCCAGTGAGTCACCCTGTAATATATTTCTTTTGGCTTAAGGATTTTCTTTCTCAAAGAAAAGCCTTAACCGGTGTATGTTATTTCTTCTTCTATGATCTGGTTCTTTCTCTTTTTCAGCATGCTTTCGTAAAACTGGTTCATCTCTTCGCTTACCGAGGGCTTTACGTCTTTCAGCGCATGTTCGAAGTCCTGGCGTGATACCACATCCGCTTCCGTGTTCCTTCTCATGGCATTCATGCCAGCTTCGCGCACCAGCGCTCCGAGATCGGCGCCGGAATATCCAGCAGTTTCCTTCGAAAGTTTCTTCATGTCAACGTCGCCAATAAGAGGCATGTCTTTGGTATGAACATTAAGTATTGCAAGCCTTGCCCTCTCATCAGGTGTTGGCACAAGGATCTGCCGGTCAAAGCGTCCTGGTCTCAGCAGTGCCGGGTCAACGATGTCAGGCCTGTTGGTAGCTGCTATGACAATAACATCGTGAAGGTCTTCCAGTCCTGATATTTCAGCAAGCAGTTGTGAAACAACGCGCTCTGATACGTTATCACCAGAGTTCATTCCTCTTCTTGGTACAAGTGCATCTACTTCATCAAAAAATATTATTGCGGGAGCTACTTGTTTTGCCCGGCGGAATACATCCCTTACATGTTTCTCGCTTTCGCCTACCCACATTGACAACAATTCCGGCCCCTTGACAGAAATGAAGTTCGCGCCTGATTCGTTTGCAACTGCCTTAGCGAGCAGTGTTTTTCCGCAGCCCGGAGGTCCGAAAAGCAGCACACCAGCAGGTGGTCTTATTCCAAGCCGTTTGAATGAGTCGGGATATTTAAGAGGCCACTCTATGACTTCCTTCATGGACTTCTTTATGTCCTCCAAGCCTCCTATATCCTCCCATTTCACCTTGGGAATCTCTATAAGAACTTCTCTCATAGCAGAAGGTCCGACCATCTTCATGGAATATTCAAAATCTTCTTTTGTAACAATAAGCTTCTTCAGTATATCCTGCGGTATCGGTCTGTCACCCTTTATTGCACCCAGGTCTGGAAGCACACGTCGCAGTGCATGCATAGCCGCCTCCTTGCAAAGAGCAGTTATATCCGCGCCGACATACCCATAAGTAATATCAGCTATATGTATGAGATCGACGTTCTTGTCCAGCGGCATTCCTCGTGTATGTATTTGAAGTATCTCCTTTCGACCTTCCTTGTTTGGAACACCCAGCTCTATTTCCCTGTCAAAACGTCCTGGTCTTCGCAGCGCCGGATCCAGAGAATTGGGTATATTGGTAGCGCCAATAACTATCAGGTTTCCGCGTGCCTTTAGCCCATCCATCAGTGTGTTATGCAGCAGAACAGGAAGCTCGCCGCCGACAAAGTTTTCTGTCTCTGTCGTGAGGTCGTACATCCACATGGGTTCGGCTTTCGATATCTTCTCGATTTTCACCCATCTTAGCTCGGCCTCTTTAATTTCCTTTAGCGCCTCGAAATTCTCATCATCAGCTATATCCTCATCGAAAAGGTCTACAAAGTATTCGAATTTGTCCCATGTCATGTTGGTTGTGCCTGTAAGATACCTGTAATCATTGTCCTGTATTTTGATGTGGTGCTGTTTCTGCAGCCTGTAAAGCTGTTGTTCGACCTCCGGCGCGGTCTGGGGGCTTAACATCCGCTTTCTTTGCAGTAGACTTTCTATTTTCCTTATTCTTTCTGCCCTTATTGAACCGACTTGCTGCGAGAATTTTATATAGGAATCATAACCGCCCACAATGTTGCAGTACCACATATCGTAATTCGATTTCGTGATAGTAGTCGGTATTGATAGCACTGTAAGCAGCCTTGATGTGCCAAGCATCATTTCCCTGCTTCTCGAAAATGTTCTTATTTTTGTTTTGCCGATTTCGCCGTCGCAGTCTATGTAAGCCCGGACAAATCTTGCTACGCATCTCTTGTCCGCCATGTACATGTAATCCGGGACTTTGACGATGTGCGCCTTCTTGCCGCTTGGTATTTTATAAAGGTCTTTCATCAGGTTTGCAAGGGTTATTGAACCAGCATCCATCCTGTGAATCCTGTCAAATCCTACGAAAGGCTTTATGCCGAACAGTTTGTTTACGATAGAAGCAGCCCTATCAACTATTTCCGTCTTACCACCTACGTGCACCCTGCTATAGCTGAGGCTGCCGTCTGACAAAATATATCCGATAAGCTCTGCCAGCTCTTCGCTTAATTCCAGAACAGGCTTTACGAAATATTTCTCTTTTACCGGGAACAGGCTGCCCTTTTTGTGAGCTATGCCTGTGATTTCCTGCAGTGCTTTTCTGTTCGGCGGCAAAGCGGATACGTCGGTGAACGTTCTGCCCTGTTTTCCGTGTTCGGCTTTAATCGTGCCGATTTTTATGAAATTTTTCAGCATTCTCCTTACAGCAATTCTATTATTATGCGTATTCCGAACCCCAGCGCGGCTCATAAGGGTTTCCAGGCCGAATATTTTCAATTCGTGTATAGCATTTATGAGCCTGAACCTCAGCAACCCGAATGTTTCTAATTTGCCATCCGAGTATATTTTTTTCAGCTGTCCGAGCCTTATGTAATTAGACCCGAAGAACTTTCTGAGCCAGCCCTCTATCTTCAACACATAACTGTCACCGTCCAAATCAAAAATGTCAAAGGTGGTTTTGGAGCCTTCCGGCAAGTAAGCTGGAAGAGCAACAGCGTCGCCCGTCTTTAGGTTTGATATGTGATCCCAAGACATTTTCCCGTTCCTGACTGTCATGAATCTTTGTATAGCGGACACGGTGACATGCGTGCCGTTGTCCAGGCCGACCTCGACAGTATCGGGCACGTGAAGTTTGTTCATCACCTTTACTTTCACAGGCTTTATCTTGCTGTTTTTCAGCCCGAAGACTTCCAAGTTTTCAGGCTCCGTATATTCTACACCGTCTTTCGTATTCACTGTGGTTTTATTTTTGTTGTATAATTCTTCTATAGTAAGAACGCCATTCGGAGTATAGATAAGTGTTTTAGGGTCGAGGCACAGCAACTGGCTGACAACACGTTTTTCTACTTCACCTTTTACTTCCTCTCTTTTTGGTGCAATGGAATCTATTTCATCAATAAATACGATGGATGGCGCATTCTTTTCTGCCTGCTCGAATATCTTGCGTAAATTTTCCTCCGACTCTCCGTAAAATTTTGAGTTGTGGAGCAACAGCATGTTAGGCCCTGTAAAGTTGTCTTTGTCCACGGTAAAGTCATAGAGTTCTCTTTCGCCGACGTAATTTATTTTCTCTATTTTTTCCCACGCTATATCGGTACGCATGAGTGTGTCGAATTCTGCTTTTACTTTGTCATTTACCACGTTGTTGGTCTCTGCTATCTCGAATAATTTTTTCATTGCGTGCTTTGTAAGTGGTCTGGTACCGTAAACATAGTAATCATGGTTCCTATATTTTACATAAGGCAAAGTCCTAACCGATTCGATGAGCGCTGTTGGTCTTGGAACGTTCTCATATTCCTTTGCCCTTTTAACTTTCCTTATTTCCTGAAGCTTCCGGAGTTTCTTGCTGTTGTTCCCTATGCCAGCGAACTTTAATCTTCCGTCATAGCCGCGAACGACAAGCTTGTGCATAAGTCCCATTGGCGTCTTATGTTCCTTTAGTTTTGTCGCTATCCCAAGCTTCATCTGCAGAAGCGTTTGCATTTCCTGTAGGAATTCCCTGTTTACGCTGTACAGGATAGGTGTTGGGTAATTTATGCCCTTTATCTTCAACACGCTTACCGTGCCGTCTCCCTCGAAATAACCCCTTACGAACGCGGCCACTTCATCTTTAGGAAGCTTGAAAAAATATCCTGGCACGACGACTTTGCTGGCGTTTTCGAATCCAAGAAGCTTTAGATATTCTACAAGAGTCTTTGAGTAAATAGATATTTTCTCCTCATCCTCGTGGAAATGGGCGGTATCAAAAAGGTTTCTGCAAAGCCCTTTGAATCTTTCTCTCAGCTGCATGTCAATATTTGCAAATGATATACCGTCTCCCCTTTTGTCAATGCTGCCCTCGGCTACAACCAAGCCAAGAAACTCCATCAGCTCCGGCGAAGTCTTTCGCGGCAGTTTTATGAAATTGCTTCTTGAAAGATTTCTGCTCTTAATTGCATATTTGCCATCTTTTTTGATTATTCCACTTATGCTGTCGGGATTCACTTCGTAGCTTTTCTCTTCTGTCTCGACCTTGCTTATCCTTGCTACATAGCCTCCTTCCTTCAGCTCTTCCACTCTTTTCCAGACAAGCTCGCCGTTCTCGTAAACAAGGAACGGCTGGTTATGCGACGCCGTTATTTCGTTGCCGTCACTTAATGATAATTTATAGGATTTTGCAGTGAGTTTTGCCGTATGGGTTATGTGAGCTTTTACTATCTTCCCGTTCTCGTCCATGGCAAAAGTCGTTATCGGCTCTTTGAGTTTCTTAACCTTTATTTTCCTAACATCCTCCGTATCGCCATCCTTTTCAAATATATCCCTAGCCTTCACAAAGCCCTTCGGATTCGTCATTATCTTTGTGTCTCCATCAACGCACATCACTTCAGGGCCATTAATAACGAAAAACTTTGCTCCTGATTCATTTGCCACAGCTTTAGCAAGTAGCGTCTTTCCCGAGCCCGGAGGTCCGTGTAGAAGTATTCCCTTTGGCGGTTCAATACCAAGTCTTTCAAAAAGTTCCGGATGTTTGAGAGGCAGCTCTATCATCTCACGGACTTTCTTTACCTCCTCGTGTAGTCCGCCGAGATCTTCATAAGTTACTTCCGGTATCCTTTCCTCTTCGAGGGGTTTTGTCATCTGTGGAAGTAGTTCAACATCTGTTGCTCTTGTAACGCGTACAATGCCTTTCGGCTCTGTAGCAACAACAACAAACTTTTCCTCGCCAAAAGGTGTGAACATGAAGTCTCCGAAATCCATTCCAAAGAACTGCTCAAACACGCTATTACTGCGGCGGTCCTGAACTATAGGATTAGGTATTATTATGTCGCCTGAAACAAGAGGCCTCATAAGTATATTTTGTTTTATGAGATTGCCGCCCATGTGAATTATTATTCCCTTACGCGCTGGCGCTATCGTTACAGCTTTTGCTTCCACAACCGTTGCTTTTTTAACTTTAACCGTTTCGCTGACGCCTGAACCACAATTTCTTCTTTCCAATCCATCCATCCGTACTATATCAAGTCCGATATCAACCGGGTATGCTCTTACAGCTATCGCAGCTGTCTTCCGTTTTCCCTCCAGTTCAACGACATCACCCTCGGTTATTCCAATACTTTTCATGTCCTTTGCAGATATCCTCACGATACCACGGCCAAAGTCGCCCTTCTCCGTCAGTTCGCCAACTCTCAGTTTTAGATCCTCTGCCATAATTATCACTCCTATTCTCTATATGTATAGCACGTGACATAACTATTTGGACATATTATGATGTCACTGCTATATGCAGATGACATTATTTTGTATGAAAACTAATGTCATCTACTATATATGTAATTATTAAATTATCATTATGTGCCGATTATTTTTGCTCCTCCACAACCCTGTGATTCAGTTGTCTCATGTCCTTATTTTGCATCATTATCTTCATCATATCGTACTCGACCTTGTCATGCCACTCATCGAAGAACTGTTCCATTCTCTTCATGTGTTCCAATGCGACTATAAAAGCCGAATTTGCTACCTTTATGTGAGGTATTTCGTCTAGCAGACCAGGCCTTCGGTATTCATATTTTTTAGTGCCGTTGGGTATTATCTGATTCCACCCATGCAACTCCCGGAAGAACTTATTTCTTTCATAGTCAGATTCGAAGTTCTCCGCGTGCGTGTCAAATGTTATTATGACCGCAGCGCCGCTTTTTCTTATTTCTATTTTCATTCCTTATCCCCTTGAAACCACGTCTTGTCTTTTTTTAGTATTACGTACACACTAAAAGTATAAAAAGGTTTATGGTAGGCGCACTCCTAAATTGGCGGGTGGTGGAAAAGACGTGTTACTGAACGGGTGGTAAAATGGGAAAAATTTCGGGATTTAAAAAGTCTTTTAAAAATAGTAATTTTCTAATGAATAGTCAAACAAAAGGGGATTTAGGAGAGAGAAAACTTGTCGCAATTCTAGAAAATCTTTTAGATACTTTTTCTTCCATAAGTTCATTAAGAAGATACGAATCTGGATATCAAGGGGGCAAAGATGCTAAACTTGAAGCTCTCTTAAAGAAAAACAATGTCCTTGGAATATGTGGTAAAGAAAAATTAAAGTGGTTTTTTGAAGTCAAAAATTATAGGTCGAAATTAAATCCAGAAAAACTTTTCCTAAAGATTCATCAAGTCAAAGCCTCAAATGTTGAAATAGATTGCTTTTGCTTATTTTCTCCTCATGAAGACTTGAGTGGACTTTTTGAGGATAGCTTGACAAATAATAATTTAATAAACCTACCTGAATACCCCTTCAAAATCGTTCTATGGACACCATCTCACAGAATAAAAGAAAAATTAATGGCATTTCCCCAAATTTATAAAGAAATTTATGGCTCAGAAATTACACTAGATGAAAATAGACATTCAATTATAATCGCAGATTGGATAGCAGAGATAGAGAATCAAAATAAAGAAGGGCGAAAAATAAGACTCGATTTCTTAGAAAAATTTAGAGGGAACGAACAAATTTGGATACCAGGAAGTGTGGCAGAAGCTAAGAAATGTATAGAAGAAATCGACGGTGATTTGAATGAAAGTGATATTAAAGAAAGTTCATTGGAAACAAAACTCCGAACGGGAGGCATAACGTCTAGTA
>JBAZQV010000010.1:0-25437 GCA_041645025.1 Candidatus Aenigmatarchaeota archaeon | reverse complement strand
TTTCCGAAAGGTGTATTGCATTGCCGCTCGAGTCCTGTGATAGTAATGTTGCTGCAGAGCTTGCTGTTTTGTGCCCGTAGTTTATTGTTGCTTTGTTGCCGTTGAAGTCCGTCATGGTTGCCTGCAGGTCATTGTCGCCTGAGTTGACGAATTTCATGTTGTCGTCATTTGCGCCGCCGATAGCTGGTGACATTGATGCAAAGTTCAAGCCGAACGTCTTGAAAACCGGGTTAAGGTATGTGGCTCCACCTGCAGTTATATAGTCGTTTGTTGACGACGTACCTGCGAAGTAGATAATTACCTGGCTCAGTTTGCGGCTCGATGCACTCAAACTGACAAATGTCCCGTCGACTGTGTCGTCGTTGCTGCCCTTCTTCACCTTTGCGCTGTTTTGAAATGTAATTTTTTCTGCATCTGCATCATTGTATAAGACAATTTTATCTGATGTAGAACCAGTTAAAATATTTGATGTCTCGTTTGTTATAGTATATTGTTTTCCAAATAAAGTTATTTTTTTACCGACTGAATTCGTACCGTTCACGGCCACATCGAAGACGATTCTTGCTCTGTACATGTATTCGCTTGCAGTTGGCGATGTCGTGAATCTTCCGAAGTTGTATGCAGGGTCTACATTTGAAGAACTGCCTGGCTTGTCGAAGTCCACTCTATAGTTTGCTGCTGTTCCAACTGGCGTTACGTCGATAAACTGGTAGAATTTGTGCGTTCCGTCAGAGTCTGCGAACGATCCCTCTGCCAATAGAGTTAGCATGTTGTCCTTTGTTAATGTTGTCCTTAGGCCTGATTTTCCCAGGTTATCCTGAAGATATATTTTTGTGTTTGATGTAGAAATTGAAGCGGTCTCGTTTATCTGGTTTTTTTGATCAAAGAATAATTGTATGTTGTTAAGATTTAGCTCGTTATATGTTACATAAAATGTTTCGTTATTTAGTCCTCTAACATAAGTTCCATTAAATGGGTATGTAAGTATGATATTGGGAGGAGTCGAATCGAATTTTATAATTCTAAATACGCTACCTGAGTTTCCGAGACTGTCATTTGCATATATTTTGTATGTATAAGTTCCGTCAGAATCAGTTTTATTCAAAAAACACGATACTGAGTTTCCAGAACCCAGTTTTGTCATAGATTGGTTAGTAGAGTTCCATTCTAGAATGCAAGAATTTATGGTATTCACGTCTACTATGTTAACACTAATAAATGTATGATTTCTATTAACGAAGCTATTATTAGAATCTGATGGAGAAATAAAGGTTATAGTAGGCGGTTCATTTAGAAGGAAAACATACTGTAAAGTTGAATTAATACTTATCGAATCATTTTCTCGATCAGTATCATTATCAGTTGTTTCTATATAAAATGAAATTAATTTGCCTTCAAATGCAGCTCCAGCAGATGGAATATTTGCTGACCATACGCCACTTAATGTCATGTTCAATTGACCGTCTATCGATGAATCATTGCCATAATTGTAAAACAGAACCGAACGGTTTATTCCACTGAAATCTGATATGTTGACGCTTACTGCTATACTTTTATCCGCAGTTGTATTAGTTGTGAAATTCCAGTTGCTAAATATAGGTGCATCAGAATCGTCGTCAGTCACGGATACAAAAGAAGCGCTTGAACTCCCATTAAAGAATTCTCCATAACTAGAATGATTATAGAATGACTGAATGATATAATTACCTAGTTTATTAGGACTAAAATTCCAATTCAAAATTTTACTTGAAGAATAATTTACGGTTCCGAGATTTGATGTATTTGTCCCATTAATGAACAAGAAGTCGTTAGATATGTTTAAAAGAACTTTAACATTATGAGCATTTATATCGCCAATATTTGATACATTCAAGCTTATAGATAGAACATTACCATCAGTTACATTAGAAGATAAGTTTTGATTCGGTGTAACATTCGGACCTGTTACAAGCGAATATAAACCTTCTGTGGCTATAGAGAAATCTTCTGTATTAGAATCATGATAAAAATCTTGTGTATAGGCATCAATTTTAAGCACCACATCACTATAGGTAGCATCAGATTTTACTTGTTCAACATTATCCCTACCCGATATGGAAGAACTTATTATGCTATTATCGGATTCTTTATAAAAATAAAGATCTAAATCGTTAACAGGATAGAATACAGTAGGTGTAGTGCCATTATAACGTATATGCCTATCCCAGACTAATGTGGCTCGTTCACCACTAAGAACAATAGGAACTTTATAAAATACAAATCTATTTTCGGTGATATTGTTGATAAATGTTTCAGTTTTAAATGTAAATGCTCTCGGAAGGTCGACATAACCCCATCCATATTCTTTATCCCAACCTATGGACCCTTTGTCTGTTGCGGTATTAATTAGCAGTGCCTTCACTTCTTGTGGTGTTAAAAGAAATTGTGTCAATAAAGCAGCTGCTCCAGAAACATGAGGAGCCGCCATACTAGTACCACTCTTATCAACAAAATCTGGATTTAAACCTAGAAAACCACCTTCCCAATCGTATGCTGCAGAATAAATTAAACTACCAGGTGCTACTATATCAGGTTTCTTCCTTCCATCATCTGTAGGCCCACGACTGCTGTAAGCGGCTATTGAATCATCAGATTTGCTTAATGTATTTTTATCATCCATAGCCCCAACTGTTATAATATTATACGCGTCTGCAGGATGACGTAAAGAAGATGTATTACTTGGTGTACATTGAGTACCACTTGGTCCTTCGTTTCCAGCTGCGAAAACAATTGTAACTATCCAATTATCGGCTAAACTATCTACATATCGGGCGAGTGTATTCTCGCCATCTTGTGGTTGACCATCCCATTCGTCACACCACCCCCAGCTATTACTCAAAATTTCTGCATCGTCTATCGATAAGTTTGTAACTGCCCAATCCATGGCATTAATTGCTATCGATTGTGTGGAACCATTACCTATCATTTTAGCATTAATCAAAGCGTCTACGCCAGGTGCAACTCCTCTATACGTAGCATGAGAACTAGAAATAATTCCGGCCACATGAGTTCCATGACCGTCTAAATCATCCGGTGTATTTTCTGTTGTGAAATCTCTTTCATAAAATATTCTTATCGTACCGTCTTTATCATCTAATAAATCTGGATGGTTTTTATCGACACCTGTATCAACTACTGCAACATCAACCCAACCCCCGTCATATCCAGCAGACCACCATGTAGAAGCGGATATCGTTGGTACACTTACATCTAATAATTTAACATCCTTAGGTTTTTCTGATAAAATTCTATTAACATTATCATCTTTTGCTAAATCTACTATTTTATCTTTTGGTATTTTTATTTTAACAACATTTAGAAGTGGATTAATTTCTAGAATATCAGCATTGAATTTATTAATTGTCTGGGAAGTATTCAAAATACTTTCTTTAATAGATTGATCTAAATTTTTATATAATTCATTTTTATATGACTGTTTTATTTGCTCAATAACAGTCCCATGTTCTTTAATTTCACTATAATTATTGTTATCAGAAATTAAAGATAGCTCATTTATTTTATTATTCGATTTATCTCCTAAATTTGTATAAGGTCTATACTTATTCAATAGAGGTTCTAATTTCCTTTTTTCTCCATTCAAATTTTTAATAAAATCTTGTTTTAAAGTATTATTTAATTTCAATAAGGGTTGATTATTCATAATTACGGATACAAAAATATATTTATCTTTAGAAAGGGAGGATGCTGAGCTTTTAAATTCAAAATCTTCAATTATATCTTTATCTATTTTTTCCAAATAGGGCTGTGGATTATTGTTAATCTGTTTAGTATATATTTGCTTATCAATATTTGTACTTATTGCAAAAACTGTCGTAGATAAAAGTAAAACGGCAGTAATTAAAGCTAATACGAATACGTGTATATGATTTTTGTTAAAATATCTTTTGATTAAAAACAAAAGTATAATTATAATTACAATTACAATTGCCATTATTAGAATTAAATAATCACTATTCTGTACTACTTTCTCATTGCTAAGTAGTGGATTAGCAAAGTAATCACATCCAAAACCTTCTTTGAACCCTATACTATTATTTGGGCATATACAATCCGTAGAGTTCCAATACCCACCTGTATTTTCACATAAAATCTGTTTTTCTACTGCTTTACAATATGTTCCATTCCAATAAAATCCACTATTACATCTACAATAAGGTTGTGGTAGGTTTGGTTCGTTAGGATCAATTACTTTTGGTACTATCCATGTTCCATTACCTATTTCGCATTCTTCTTTTGTTTGAGCATTTACATATGAAACCGAAATTAGAGAGGCAATAATAATTATAGCAATAAGTAACCTCATTATTTCCGCACCCCAAAGATACCTTTTATATAGCATTCTTAAAACCGAGATTTTTAAATACTTTGTTAATATACATAGTAACTATATGCCAAAGATAACAGAAATATCAAAGGAGATAATCGAATTTCTGAAGAAACAGGACTGGCCTTCTACAACAGGTGATATAGCCAAAGGTGTTAGTATATCGTGGCAAACGGCTCAAATTCACCTCTATAAGCTCATGTCTGAAGGCAAAGTGAAATACAGGAAAGTAGGTCGCCAGAATCAGTGGTGGCTTAATAAAAAATATGACAAAGAAATGA
Source organism: Candidatus Aenigmatarchaeota archaeon (assembly GCA_041645025.1). Classification (GTDB taxonomy): domain Archaea; phylum Aenigmatarchaeota; class Aenigmatarchaeia; order GW2011-AR5; family GW2011-AR5; genus GW2011-AR5. Next base: position 20,772 of record JBAZQV010000010.1, on the reverse strand, counting down.
GCTAAAGCGAACAGTTTTCTTTTGCCTATAAAAACTTTTTTATTATCGTATCTCTATGTTATCGCTCGATATCGCATGGTACATATTGATGCTGGGATTTGTAGTAGCATGGCTGATTCTATATAAACTAAACAAAAAGAACAACATAAAAAAAGACCTTAGCACAGGGCTTCTGACTGTTTTTATCGGGCTTGTTGTAGAGATTTATGCAGTTTCAAATGGTATGTGGAATTATACAGCAGGCAATTGGCCATGGCAATTATGGGTATCATATTTTGTAAGCGGGCTCCCGTTCTATCAGATAGTTTCCCGTTTCATAGTGAAATAATAATAAGCTTCCCCTAATGTGCCTACTTCACGAACTGTAATATTGAGGTATTTTTCCAGACTAATTTTCTCAGCTACATAAGTTATCTTGCAGACCGTCAAAGCATTGACATAATTGCAGATTTTATCTCTTTTGGTATCCTCGACATTGGACTGGTCCTTGGGGACAAGAAAGACCTTGACACCGCTCGCCTTTGCAATTCTGGCTTTTTCGAGAATTGAACCAACTTTACCTATGCTGCCGTCTGGACTTATTGTTCCTGTAATAGTTATGTCACCGGATGTTTTATTATCAAGCGCGAGCAAAACAGAAAGTGCCATCGAGGCTCCGGCCGAAGGTCCCTCTACAAGAGACGCATTGACCTTTACAGTATAAACTATGTCTATGCTGCTAAGGTTGACTTTTGCATATCTGCTGGCTGCTTCTGCAGCAATCCTCCCGGAGAGCTGTGTATCTATGTAATTAAGCACTTTGCTTGTGTCCAGGAGGATCTTTCCGCTGCCTGGCTTGACTGTAGTGAGCAGTGTGCCAATAACGCCGTTTCCTTCTGTATCAATAGCCGGCATTAACATCGATACGGCGCGTTCTTCGCGTAAGTCAGGCTGGCTATATTCTACCGGAGTGTTTCGAGGTATGAACGTGTTGCCAGCGATAAAACCCACAAGAAACATGATTACAACGATGAAAATCATGTAGTATTTTTTGAGTCTAATATCATTTGTCATATTCAAAACCTCTAACATATGTAGGTGCCTTTCAGTTGCAATATTGAATTTCTAAAATACAACGGTGTGTGAGTCCTAAGAGCGATAGCTATAGAGTCGCTCGGTCGGGCATCCAGTTCAAGTACCTTATCGGCCTGCTGAAGAAATATAGTAGCAAAGTAAATATCATCCTCGTACCTGTCTATTCGTATATTGAGTATTCTTACATCAAAAACATCAAGAATGTCTTTCATAATATCATGCGTCAGCGGTCTGGTTCCTACGGATCTTTCAATGCCTCTCTGAATCGAATAGGCCTGGTCCTGCGTCACATCAAAAGAAACCACGCGGCATTCGCCTACCAAATAGACCGTCGTGCCGTTTATTCGTGGCTCCATAACAACGAAACCGTCATTCGACACATCATAAGTCAGGTTGGATAAATATCTTATGAGGGGCGACTGATAGAAGTAACCTCCAATGTTGATTCCGGCGAAAAACGCCAGTAATATCAGCAATGCAACAACCAAACCTCTCATAAGCTCACCCAAAGATGCATCAAAAACTTTATTAATAGCGCCGCCAATATATTTAATACATTTGGAGGTGTACTTAATGGCAGCAAAAAAGAAAAAGAAGAAATAATTATAATCTGAATGGTTTTTATTTTTATTTTTTTTATTAATTTATTTTTTTATAACAACTCAATTTATAGTGTAATAAATTCTTCTGTTGTTTTTACCCCTGTTTTCCGCACCGAGAAGTTCTATATGACCGATTTCTCTCGTGTTGGCAACCTGCGTACCGCCGTCTGCTTGCAAGTCTATGTCAGGTATCTCGACTACCCTCAGTATTTCGACACTAGGAGGCATAACAGCAGCGAGCTTCACAATCCCAGGTATTTTTAGAGCCTCTTCCCTCTTCATGAAATATATCTTGACATCTACACATTTCTTTGCGAGTTCATTGGCTACATCTATGTAGGACTGGAGTTTTTCCATGTCCAGTACATCAAGGGAAAAATCAATCCTTGACTTGTCCACGCCAAGCTGGTTGCCCGTGCACAGCGCACCCGCTTCCTTGTAAAGAACAGCATCAATTATATGAGCAGCTGTATGCATCCTCATCAGGCGATAACGCCTTTCCCAGTCGATTTTACAGCTGACCAGGTCTCCAACAGCTATTTCGCCGCTGTCCAGATGGTGAAGTATGGCGCCTGAATCCTTGGTCACACTGGTGACATTAAAGGTTTTGCCGTTGCTTTCCATGATTCCGAGGTCGTTTGGCTGGCCGCCGCCATTCGGATAGAAGGCAGTCTTATCCAGGATTACTGCACCATTTCTGATTTCCATAACTGTTGCATCAAATTCTTTCAGATAACTATCTTTCATATAAAGGGTTTCTGTCTGCGCCATTTGTATAAAATGTGTATTAGTTATATAAAGATTAAACAAAAATAGTAATCTATGGAAAACTATACCTTCGAAACCGACGATGATGCGTTCCGTTGTGTCGAGTGCGATGAGCGCATAAAAGTCGATGTTGTTCAGAAAGCGCCACGACCCGTAAGCTGTGAAATATGTGGCACAGCCTATCTTGTCGCCAAGAGCCCGGAAGGCCAGGGTATGACCGTAGAGGTGCTGACAAAATCAGAACCCGATGTCATATCCGAAGAGGAAAAAAATCTGGAAGAAGACGACAAATAAAGCAAAGCTCTAACTCTTAGGGAAAAGTAAAATACAAAAATATAACTATAAAATTAGTTCTTTCCGCCACAAGCATTTGCTTGCAAATGCTGTGCAACATAAACTCTGTTTATGTTTGCAACGCTTTCGAACCGACAGACGCAAAGCTGCATGACGTTCTTTGAACGTCTTTTGTCTTTGCGTCATTCAGAAACGAAAGGGCTGTTAGCATCCGCAGCAATCTTTGGATTTCATACCAGAACCGCAACAGCATCCGCCAGTTTTTTTAGAAACCGTTTTTTTCTTAACTGCCTTTTTCTTCTTTGCCATTGATTTCACCTCTGAATAATCATGTAGCTCGGCAGATTTAAACAAAAATCATTTATATAGTGAACCCAACAAAAGAATCCCGACATGATTTGTGGGTTCACATATAGTGCCCAAGAAAGTAATATACGAATTATTTTCTTGGAGCACTATAAACTAGACCTACCTTTTAGTGATCACTCCGCAGCAACAAGTCCGTTATTTTAAGATTATCTTTCATAATAGACAAATGATACTCGTAACCGGCGCCAGCGGCTTTGTTGGCAGAAACCTTGTAAAGGAATTGGTTAAAAGAAAAAAAGTTCGGTGTCTTGTAAGGCAAACAAGCAACACAAGACAACTAAAGGGAACAGAGCTCTTCTATGGTGACATACTCGACAAAGAATCACTTTTCAAAGCCACAAAAGGCATCAGCATCGTAATCCACCTTGTAGCTGTAATAGGATCAGCGGATTACAAACTTAACTACGAAACTCATGTAACAGGTGCCAAGAACCTTATAGAAGCATGTAAAAAGAATCACGTAAAAAGAATGGTGGTAATCAGCACTACCTCTACCCTGGCAAAAATAAGGAATGACTACGGCACCACAAAAGCAATGGCAGATCAGTTATTTGCAAATTCAGGTCTTGCCATCACAACACTGAAACCCGACTTCATCTATGGAAAAGACGGAAACGGTTTCATGAAGCTTGTGGATGCCATAAAGAAACGCCCGTTCATGCCCAGCATAGGCTCGGGAAAATACAGGAAACAGCCGGTACATATAGACGACGTGGTAGCCGCAATAATCAGCTCCATGGACAAAAAATTCATAGGAAAAACCTACATTGTCGCCAGCGAGTATCCAATAGAATTTGATACTATGATAAAAATGATAATGAAGCAGCTCGGAGTAAAAAAACCCATCGTACATGTTCCGGTAAAACTTCTCCTGGCCGCATCCTATATTATGAAAGTAAAAAAGAACCCGCTGCTTACAAAGACGGTGGTTTTAGGACTTTCTCAGGACTGTGTATATAATGTTCAGCCACTGATTAAAGAATTAAAGATTGTTCCAAGAAGCTTTGAGGATGGTCTAAAAGAAGTACTAAATTAATTAATACAAGTATCAAGAATCCTTAGATTTAGAATAACAAACCCTTTCCGATAATTCTTGGCATGGTTTGTTTTGTTGATGCTATGAGAAACTTGGTACTATCAGTATAGGCAATGCTGGTTTCTGCCTCTAGCTCAAGAAAATCACCTGCGACTTTGACCTTGGCTGCAATAACCTGCAAACCAGAAGAAACGAGAACCGGATCATTTTCCTTTAACTGTTCCTTTGAGTATCTGTTCTTTTCAAATTTTATCCTGAGTGTTTTTGACTTCATCGCTTTGCCAATAACATAGCCGCGCTTCAGTTCATCGGCTTCTACTCCCTTAAGGCTAAATCCAATGCGCATGCCAGCTTCTGCTGAATCCAGATCCTTGTCCTGGGATTGTATGCCCTTTATCATAACCTCCTTCTCCAGCGGCTCAACTATAACCTTGTCGTACTTTTTGACCGAGCCTGATTTTATTATGCCAAGAATAACCGTGCCGACGCTTTTCACATTGAAATAATTGTCGATAGGAACGATCAGCGGTTCACTGGGTCTGATAATGTCCAGCTTTTTAATAGCTTCCACCAGCTCTACGCTATCCTTTACAACAAAAAAGTTCTCAATGCATGTCCCCTTGATCAGGGGTTTTACGCTATTCTCGTCAATGCCATCAAAAATCATAAAACCATGGTCAAACCCGAACTCGCTAATAGTTATCATCTGCTCGCCAAGCGCGGGAGTTATCTCGCTTATGTATATAACCGGAACATCGATCATATTTATAACCTGAAGGAGTGTGTGTATTTTGTCAGAGTTGGGTGCTACGTAGGTAAAGACGCCTTCAGAACTGCCATGATTGTATATAGCTATGTCATTTACAGTTCCCTGTTTTCCGAGTTTTTTGGCAAATTCTGTGTTACCAAACACCCCAACGGTTCTGTGAAGCATAAGAATTCTTAGCAAATGTAAATTTAAGTTAATAACATAGACTCAATTTTCACCAAGTATTACTTTTTAAAGGTCACACTACAAAATATATTTGATACAATTGATACATCATACGTAATGGTTGTATAGTGGAAGACATTAGTTTTCATACAGCTTAATGTCTTCCGCATATAGCACTGACATCATAATATGTCTGAAAATTTATGTCAGATGCTATATATGTAACGGAGTACCAGGATATGAAAGAACTAGGTTCTTTCTGTAATGTTCAATTCGTAATGAATTAACTTATATGGAAATTAAATTTCCTAGGTGATAACATTCACCGCTGCTGGTTCTCCATAATTGAAAAATAGGTGGTACTAGAATATGGAATTCGAACAAATGAAAATAGACAGCAAAGTGCTTGCTGCAATAAAGGACATGAAATTTACAAAGGCAACGGAAATACAGGAGAAGGCGTTGTCTCATGCAATTTCTGGGAAAGATATCATTGCACAGTCTATGACCGGCTCCGGAAAGACTCTCGTATTTGCCGTGCCCATTATAGAAAAAATTGAAAGCGGCAAAGGCATACAAGCACTGGTTCTCGCACCAACTCGCGAGCTCGCAAACCAGATATCAGAAGAGTTCAGGAAGCTTTCAAAATATAGAAAGGTTTCAATATGCGAAGTATTTGGCGGGGTTTCCATAGAACCTCAGATTCACCACCTGCGCACTGCAGAAGTCGTGATAGGAACACCCGGACGTATCATGGATCATATGAGACGCGGGACAATAAATTTCAAAAATCTCAAGGTACTTGTTCTTGATGAAGCTGACAGGATGCTTGACATGGGCTTCATAGACGACATAAGAACCATTATAGGTCAGCTTCCTAACAAGCGCCAGACAATGTTGTTCTCAGCCACAATACCTGATGAAATAATGTTCATAGCAAAACGCTACATGAACGAGCCAGTGAAGATAAAGACACAAAGCCAGGTTGCCAAGCACTTGCTGAAACAATTTTATTATGATGTAAAAGGCGAATACAAGGTATCATTAATGGCGTACCTCATAGAAAAGGAAAAGCCAAGCCTTGCAATAATTTTTTGTTCTACACGAACCACAACAGACATTGTTACAGGCCATCTTGAGGAAATGGGTGTGGATGCAAAGGCTATACACGGCGGTCTGACCCAGAACAGAAGAACTGACGTATTGAAGGGATTTCATCGCGGTCGACCTCACATACTTGTTGCAACAGACGTAGCTGCTCGTGGTTTGGACATAAAAAATGTCAGTCATATCTTTAATTTTGACATACCGAAAACTGTTGATGAGTATACACATAGAATAGGGAGAACCGCAAGAATAGGCAAGGAAGGAAAAGCCATATCGCTCTTGAGCAACCATGATCACGAATCCTTCCGGAAGATATTTTCAAGATTTGACATAGAAAAACTTCATCCCGAAGGATTCACACCAAAGTTCATAGCGTTGCGTGAGCCTCGCCAGCAGCGAGGAGGCTACAGGGGCGGTCAAAGAGGGTATAGCAGAGGCCCGCCGAGAAGAAGATACTAAACTTTGTTAACTTTAGATAGAAATTTTGTTATAATTTTTGTCAATTGCACTTCTTTTCCTTCGAAATCATGACCGCAATTTTTAATCTGGTAACATTCAATAAGCGGGTTCTCTCTTTCAAGAAGCTTAATCGCATCCTTAATCGGTATAAAAGTATATTCATGAGTATCGCCGATAATAGCTAGTATAGGAACAGATATATTGCTGTACATTTTCAGCTTGCTGCTATGAAATGGAAAAGCCTTCGAGAGCTCAGAATTGCGTCTGAAGAAATTTATGTATGATTTTGCAGACTTTGGAAGCATACCAGAATGCGAAAGCCAGTCAGAAGTCAGGAAAAAATTGCCCTTGCCTTCTTTAACAAATTCTGCCGCTTCAAACATTAAATTATTTTTCCCTTTGATATATTTCATCTGGTTGCCATATGAATCTGCAAAACCGAGAAGTATAACAGCTTTGACTTTGTTTGTGTACCTTCCTTTATTCATATAATAAACGATTTTCTCTGTTCCGATGCTATGTCCCGTGAGAATTATTTTTTCATACCCTTTCGAGAGTGCAAATTTGATCCATGCATCGATATCAACCACACAATCCTCAAAATTTTCCATCGCAGCGCCTGACGGTGGATAAGCCTTTAGGACTTCGCTTCCGCTATTGTTAGTCAATAGAATAGATATCTTCTTGCTTATCAATGACTCTGAAACGAATTTCATAAAATAGTTTTCGTAAAAGTTGCTGGCAGTTCCGTGAACAAATATCAGGATTGATTTGCTGTGTCCATCAAGAAGCATGCCATGAAGGATGGTTTGGTTTTTTGTCTTAACTTCAACTATAGGAAAGCTCATTTATAGAATAAGCGACTGATGGTTTATAAAGGATTACCTGTATTCCCGCCAAGTGTATTTGCATTTTTCACACCTGAAGAACTGTGTAGGAGGCTCGTCCGCAGAGCGTGTTTGCTGCAGCCACCAGTAAGCCCTTTTATTCTCACATTTCGGGCACTCTTTGTCTGTTAAAGGAAGCAAGACTGTATTCTTTTCTATAACAATGACGCTTTTGGATGTCGACTTTTTCTCAACTATCTTAAGGCTCTTTATTTCTTTGCGTATTTCGCGGCCACAACTTCTGCATTTTATGTAAGAAGTCTTACCCTTCTTTATAGGCACCATTATTGATCCGCATTTGCCGCAGAACTCGATAGATGAAGATTTCGATTTTTGAACATGTTCACGCTTAGCGTTTACACTCTTTTGTTTCTTTGGCGCTGTTTTCTTCTTTTTTGCCATAAAATCCCCGATTCGCACCTTTGGTGTCTATTAAATTAGGGTATAACCTTTTAATACGTTACAAAATAGTTCGAAATCGGGTGTGACTTCCTGGGCGTTATTTTCCAAAAAATGAGTGACAATAGTTACATTTTATCTTAGATTCATTGAAAACACACGACTTTTCTGCAAAGAATCTGGGATCCCATCTTCTCGCAAACCTGCGGTTTCAACCGCATGTATACAAAGAAGATATGATGTCAGTAAAACGTCATACACCAAATAGATGCAGCAAAAGGCGGGGATACCCGAGGATCGGGACCGCAAGGACAGCTTTCCCTAAAATATATTCTTTAGCAACAGGTCCATCAGGCACGGCATTGTTGTCGCCTTTTACAATATAATTCCCTTTCGTATCAATTCCAATCAGCCTATGAATAATAATAAGTTCGCCGGATCTGGCATAACTGCAAGACCAGGTTGCACTGCAACGATAGATAAGGATATCGCCGATTTTCAGGTTATCCGGCTTCTCAATCAACAGCAAATCACCGCGCGAAAGCCCGTTTACGTTCTTAAAAGTTTTGAATGTACCCTTGTCTATCCCATATTGGTCATAGTACTGGCCACTGCCAGACCACCACACATCAAAATGGTTTTTATGATACATTGAATCCGAAACAACAGATACAATAGGCAGTGATGTGCCCATGACAACTGAAAGACCCTGATAAGCAAGCCATGCTATAAAAAAGGCAATTACAATCTCAAGTATTTCACGTTTCCATCCGCTTTCTTTCTTGATTTTTCGTTTCATTCAATCACTGAGTATATTTGCAAAAAATTTAGAGGCTCTGATAAATACTTACAGAAATCCCGTTGCTAATCATTTGGTTAGGGAGAATAAAAAACTATTTTAGTTCAGTCTGCAACTTCTTTCTGAGGTCTTTCACGTCGTCAATAACCTGCTCAGTTGCGTCCAAGAGGGCTTTTTTCGGATTCTTGGATTTTACAATAAGTATCGGCTTTGAAAGATAAGGATGATCAGTCTTGAATGCCGCCATGTCTATGCCCTTCTGTTGCCATAGGTTCTCATTTATAAGACTAACCAGGGTTGTATTGGCATGAATCTCAATTTTGAGTGTATCTTTTTCATTTTCAAGAACTTCTATTTTCATGGATATCAGATGTTTATTGAATAGAAAGATTTTTAAACAGCGTTAATGTTCGAATTATCCAAAATTTTTGCTCAATTAAACACTTCTTTTAGATCCTCGGGGTTCAAGATAGGTTTGGAGAAGTGGTCTTCCACTATCCTCGGGCATGCAGTGTTCACAAAAGCATCGGCCCGAATGCCCATTAAGGAAGTGTCGTTTATTTCGTGCATAATAAGAATAAATGCGTTACGGCCGTTTTCCTCCAGCTGCTTTCTTACATCCTCGGCCCTTGCCAGCATCTCAAACTGGCCTTTCTTCGTCGTAGTGAGTATGGCAAATGTCTTCGCGTCTTTCGCATTGTAAATATTAGCATAGCGTCTCTTTTCTATATCAGTTCTGTCCACAATTTCTATAGACATTTTTTCAACATCGAGAACATAAGTCTTCTTGTTTTTTAGGCCAAGAGGATGAAACTTGCCTGATCCAAGATAAAGAAACGCGTCCACATCATCTGCAATCTTCTCTGCGTTGAGAAACCAGCATCCCAGTATCTGTCCGCCTATTACAGCTTTCTTACCCCCCTCCTCGAGCATCGCCTTCAACTCATGCAGAGCATTAACATGTTGTATAGTAGAAAGAAGGCCTATTCTCTCCTCCTCAATAAGTGAAAAATCAATATTGCCTAGCTTTAGCTCAACAATCCATGGAAAATAAAGAACCGGGACCCGTGTGGAAAAATCGCGATAGAATTTGCTATGACCTATATGAACAAGCAGTTCACATCCAAGCTGTTTTGCTTCCTCATCCGCTAGGTCACAAGCGCCATAGGAGGGGCTAACAGACGCCAAAGCTGTTATGCCGTTTTCTTCGAGCTTAGCAAGTATTTCAGCTAATTTAATGTTTAACCCAGCAGGAGCCTGAATCATAATACGCTTTACTCCTGTTTTCTTGATTTCAGCAACAAGACTATCTGTCTGCATCTACCAAAAATGAATCTTTTTATTCTTAAGCTTAACGCCTCAATAATAATAATGACTTTACTAAGATCACTAGCCCTTGTTGTGATTTCAGCACTGCTTATAGTATCGCTTTCCGTAGTGACGATCGGGATAAGCGCCAATGAACTGCTTTATCCAGGAATTTACGAAAAAACTTTCGAAAAAAATAACCTCTATGATATTGCACAGGAAAAAATTCTGCAACAGACAGGATTTCCGCAGGGAACAATAACAAAAGAAGAAATAAAATCAGGCATTAATACACTTCTGTCAAACATTTTTTCTTACCTGCGTTCCGAAACAAACGAACTTAACCTGAAGCTAAGTATAAACCAAGACTCAATAAGGTCTTATCTTGCATCTCAAATGAGTAATCTTCCTGCATGCCAGGCAGGAATGTCGCTGCCAAACTGTAGACCTCCTGGCATGACAATCATGCAATTGGTTGATTATACGCTGAGCCAAAGCAGCGTTAATCTAGCAGACATGTCTAAAATCGATTTGTCCCAGTTTGCGCCGCAAATAAAGGATCAGCTTGACAGCCTAAGGCAAATTATAAAATTATTCCAGAACCTGATTTTCACACTTCTCCTGTTTTCCATAATACTTATTGCATTATTGATACTTCTTGCACGCAATCACGGACTTGCTAAATGGCTAGGCGCGAGTCTACTGGTTTGCGGGGTGATTGTGATGATAATAGGTTATCTACTGCCTCTTGTATTGGGAAACATTATTAACATAGCAGAGAACCAGCTATCCATAATTTTCAAGGATATTGCCGCAGGAGTCGCTGGCACCATACTACTATACGGGGCTCTGTTGTTTATTGTAGGTCTATTGTTTTTGTTATATCATTTTCTAAGCACTAGAAAAAAATCAAAGAAGACTAATAAAAAATAACTATTTAAATTATTCTTCACAAGGTCATTGCTATCAAAACGAGGAATTAACATGGATTTTTGTGAATGTGGCGGAATGATTGTACCAGGCAGTTCATCCTATGTCTGCAGAAGCTGTGGAAAGAAGACAAACAAAAAAGTAAATGTTAAAATAACCACAAAAACCACACAGGAAAATATTGTTGTAATAGAAGACAATAAGCCAGATTTACCAAAAACTAACAAGGAATGCAAAAAATGCAAGAATACAATAGCTTATTACTGGCTCATCCAGACGCGCAGCGGAGACGAGCCGCCCACCCAGTTCTTCAAATGCACAAAATGCAAGCACACATGGCGTGAATACAAGTAAGATACTTTCTTTGAAATTTAGCTGTATATTAAAATTCCTATTACAACAGCAGCATTTACCAGAAGATTCAGTACAAAAGATATTATGATGGGTTTCTCCTTGTGTACAATACCATAAATAATCCACGGAATTGCTATCAGCATGAACATCGTCCATGAAACTATTGAAACCCCAGCTGCGGTTTTCTCAACAAATATCTGAAAAATCTGTGGTAAAGTCATCAGGGGGCCCAAAATCGCAACTGCTATGAGCAGCCTGTCAAGCAAGCTTATCCATTTGTTTTTACTAGGATAAGGTTTGAGATTTTTTTGTTTTCTATGAACTCTTTCTCTTTTATGAATATGATGAATAGCGTTAGGTTGAACCATAAAATTATATTTCTTCGCTTCGTATATATAGAAAAAGTCAGAAGAAAAATACAGCAAGCGCTATTCCTATAATAATTCCGACTGCCAAGTCAATAGTATCGTGCCGTTTAAAGTATATTCGTGTCATAAGCACAAGGATTGTCATTAAGGCCAATAACGGCAAGAGCGCATTAAACTTGCTGAAAAGTGCCATGGAAATCATTACAGCCCTGGCTGCGTGTATGCTTGGAAAAGACGAATTGTCTATCCTCGCATATAGCGTAGCATACTTCTTTCTTTCCATGCCTGGCCGTGGCTTGAAATAGGACAATCGCACCAGAGCAACAACAATTGTGACAGCTATCAGGGAAACGACAAGATTGTATGTAAAGTCAAGTTCGCCCAGAAGAAAAAATGCAATAATCATCATGCCATAAAAAGGAAAACCGCCATATGCACTAATGTCTCTCATAATAACGGCAAAAACTTCACGCACAGTTTTTCTGAAATCAAGCTTCATACTCCGGATGCCACCTATTTTCAGATGGTGAAGAAACCAGTGGTATCCTGGTATCCCCAACCACCGTTAAATAATATTTTATTAACTTTAACATACCACAGCTTTTAGACGGTGGTTGTTGATGCAGATTAATTTTTACGCAATGTTTTTATACTGAATTCTCTTTATAAGAATTGCTTTAATTCGTGTTTTCATGGGACATTATAGACTTACCATAAAGGACGGTGGTTATGAACCCCCATTCGCCTTTACTGTAAAAGGTGTTATGGAGGGTTTCATGCTGCGTGAATATGGAACGCACTGGCACATCACAACCCATTCAAGGAAAAGAAGGCTTGAATTTGATTTTCCGGATGAAAGCCGCCTTGGCGCTCTTGTTGCTGAACTCAGCAGCAAACAACATCTGGAAAAATTTCGCTACGAAATAGAAAAATTATGAGCCTAAGGGCTTTTTATTTGATAATTATATAATTTAATCATGGCATTGATTGAACAGACAATAATGTACTCTATCGGTCTGATACTGATTTTCGCTATTGTTGCCTATTTCATATCACATAAGCTGAAGCAGCCTTCGCAAATATGGCTTATTCTAAGCGGCATACTTCTGGGGCCGAGCTTGTTGGGCTGGGTCTCGTATAACGAGAGCGTATCAGCTCTGGCAAGAATCGGGAGCGTATTTCTGCTTTTTATGGCAGGCCTCCACACGGACATCAAGGAAATATATAACAAGAAAGCTTTTCTTGTTGGTACAATAGGAGGTATTTTGCCTTTTATAGGAGGAACTTTGGTCAGTTTTCTTTTTGGGCTTGACTTTGTACACGCGGTATTTATAGGTGCTACTCTGGTAGCCACATGCATTGGAATGACAGCTGCCCTGCTTAGGGAAATAGGCGTAATAAGCACACCGACAGCGAGATTAATGCTTGGTGCAGCAGTTGTAGACGATATAGTGGGATTATTGGCATTATCCTTCGCCAGCTCACTCGCCAGTGGCTTCTCGGTTGCCAGCCTCGGGCTGACGCTTATCGCAGCTGTAGGCTTTGTAACAATAGGCGGACTTGCCGGAAGCAAGATACTGCCTCATATATTTGACAGGTTTGACCGCTCGCTTCGTGTTGAGTTGCCACAGCTGACATTCATGCTGGGAATAGGAATAGCATTCAGCTTTGCATTCGTCGCAAACTTCATCGGGCTGGAGGCTATAATAGGGGCGTTCATAGCGGGCGTAGCCCTGTCAAGAAGCATGGCAACAAAATTTCTGCGCCACGGCGGCGAATTTCTTGAAGCGATCTTTGCCACGGTATTCTTTGTAGCTATAGGCGTTGCTGTCGAGCTTTCTGCTTTATGGACAGTTCCACTGCTGATTATTGCATTAAGTGCTGTAGCTATCCTGACTAAATTTGTTGGATGCGGCTGGGCTGCCAAGCGCTGCGGATTCGATAGAAAAGATTCTACAATAATTGGAATAGGCATGTCGCCGCGCGGCGAAGTAGCATTTATAATAGCGCTTCACGGCCTGGCGCTCGGCCTGATTTCGCAGGAAATATACAGCGCAGTAGTCTTTGTCTCGTTCATAACAACTGTAGTTGCACTCTTTGCATTGCAAAAGCTATATTCCGAGAAAAAAACATTCGGTAAAAGAAAATAGCAGCGGAGAATAAAGGCTCAAGAATCATCTTTGGAAAACCTTGGTTTTTGATTCTCCCGACAAATCGCCTTTTATTAATTTGAGCGCGTCAAAGACGAGAACAATTGAAAATGATGCCACAAGAGCGACAAGTATGCTAGATGCGCCAAGAGGCACTGTCTCAAACAGCACATTAACCGGCGAGTAGATTATCATGAATGTTGCAATTAGAGATATGACAGACGCAATAACAAGATGCTTGTTTATCAATGGCGAGCGGTTCAGCACAAGCTTGCGAAATGAGCGGAAATTGAAGGCATTCGCTATTTCGAAGAATATAAGGGTTAGCAATGCGGTAGTTCTCGCTTCCGCCAGGCTAAGTCCTGCTTCAAGTGAAATATAAAAGACACCGAGCGTTACCATGCCCATAACTGTGCCGGCTATCAGTATTAATTTTATAAGCTGCCTGTCAAGAATACCAGATTTCTTTCTCGGCTTCCGCTGCATAATGTCAGAAGATGAGGGATTGAAGCTGAGGGTTATTGCAGGAAGGTTGTCAGTTACAAGGTTCATGAAAAGTATCTGTAGCGCAAGTAATGGTAGCGGCAGTCCGAGCAGCACTCCAAGAAACAGTATGAGCAGTTCTGCACAGTTGCAGGAAAGCTGGTATGTAACGAATTTCCTTATGTTGTTGAAAATAGTTCTTCCTTCCGCCACTGCGGCAACGATTGTTGCGAAATTGTCATCCTTGAGGATGATGTCGGCAACCTCGCGCGAAACATCCGTGCCCCCCTTTCCCATTGCGACTCCAATGTGTGCCTCTTTCAGGGCAGGCGCATCATTCACACCATCGCCTGTCATCGTCACTATCTCGCCGTCCATTTTCAGCGCCGCCACGATGCGCATCTTATGCTCGGGCCTGACACGGACAAATATGGACGTTTTTTTGATAGCTTCCGAAAGTTTCTTGTCCGTCATGGCATCGATTTCCTCGCCTGACATAACCTCGCCAGAGAGGCCAATTTCGCGGCCTATAGAAACAGCCGTATCCCTGTTGTCGCCGGTTATCATCTTGACATCAATGCCCGCTTTCCTGCATAATTTTATTGCATTCCTGACTTCCTTGCGCGGCGGGTCTTCCATTGCAGCAAGTCCGAGAAATACAAGATTATTGTCAAGCTTTTCGTCTGCGCCGCATTGCTTGAAGGCAATGCAAAGCACCCGCAAGCCGTCTGATGCCAGCGTCCTATTAATCCCAAGCACTTCTTTCCTGTCTCTCGAGGTCATTTTTCGGATTCTGCCGTTTTTATGAATATGGCCGCATTTCCTGAGCATCACCTCGGTGGCGCCTTTTGCATACGCGAAAAACAAGCCGCCTTCTTTGCAGAGCACGGACATCATCTTCCTCTCGGAGGAGAATGGCATCTCCTTTTTTCTCTCGCTTGCAATGTTTTCAGCAAAAACGCCTGCTTTAGCACCTAAGACAAGCAAGGCTGATTCAGTAGGCGTCCCTGTTACTGTGTATTCGCGTCCTGCTGTCAGGCTTGCATCGTTGCACAGCACTGCACTTTTTGCAAGCAGATCCAGCGTCGTGTTATCCTCGTTCTTTATTTTTTGTTTCCTCAGAAATACGCTGCCGGTTTCGTATCCAACACCTGATACGCTAAACATTTTGTTATCGCAGAAAACATGCCTGACAGTCATTTCGCCCTTTGTTATGGTTCCGGTCTTATCGGCGCATATGACGGTTGTCTCGCCCAGCGTCTCGATTATTGACATCCTGTTGACTATGGCATTTTTTCGTGCCATGCGATGTACGCCCGTGGCCAATGTGGAAATAAGCACTACAGGAAAGCCTTCCGGAAACGCAGACACAGAAAGTGCTATGACAACAATAAGCACCTCGACAATGACGACATCGGTTACTGGCCAGCTCCTTGAAATCATTATTAGGCCGGTCATGACCGAGAAAAAAATAGCTACAGAAGCCATGTATTTTGCTATTTTATTGACCTTGGTTTGCAGCGGCATCTCTTTTTCAGCAGAAGATATCATGCCAGCTATCTTGCCAAATTCTGTCTGCATGCCTGTCCGGACAACAGAAGCTGTGCATTTGCCGTTTATTATGTGAGTCCCCATGTAGAGCTGGTTTTCCTTTATTTTGTCCGATTTTTTAATTTCATTCGATTCGCCTGTCAGCACAGCCTCGTTAGTTCTCAACTCGGTTGCGCTTATGACAAGGCAGTCGGCAGGCACGCGATCTCCTGGCTTTAACAGGATAATGTCTCCAGGCACCAGTTCGGCCGAAGAGACTATAGTTTCCTTGCAATCCCTGATAACAGATGTTGTGGCGATTATCATTTGTTTAAGCGCCTTTATCGACTTGTCTGCTTTATACTCTTGGAAAAAACCGGCTGCAATAACAAGAGTGATGACGCCCATAATGGTATAAGCAGTTATTGTCTTTCCGACCAGAAGCGATATTATTACAGCTCCAAAAAGCAGATATAAAACAAAGTTTTTTCTGATCTGGCTGAGCAGTATTCGCAATACTGAAGTGTGCACAAGCTCGCGTATCTCGTTGCGTCCGTGCTCACGCAGCCGCTTCGCAGCTTCGGCGCTTGTAAGCCCGCTTTCTGTTCTCATTAAGAAAAATATGGCTGTTAGCACTATTTAAGAAAATTATTTGTACATGTTTTGCTAACTCCGAGACCGAGAGTTCTGCGGGCTTTAGCCCAGAGAGGGCGGCATAACCTATTTTCTGGAGTGGCTCTGATAATAGGTCTCTACGGAATAACCGTGGGTGTGATAACAAATGCCGTCTATTCTGCAATAGTGTTCATGGCATTCCTCACGACAATAATGACGCCTTTCATACTAAACAGGTTATACTCCGAGGAGAAAATAAAAATAAAGAAGGAAACCTTTGTAAAAATAAAAGAAAAATAGGCAGAACTTACTTCAAAAGCTTCCTAAGCTCGGCGCCCTTCTGTTCCGCCATGTGAATTATTTTTTCCACTTCTTCCACGGCCAGGCCGATTGGACCGCCTTTTTGCATCGAGCAGAGCTTTACATGACCATCCTGCTCAAAGGTGCCAACCGTAAGTCGTGCATCCATGGCCCGGGTCTCCGAAAGCGACGGGTCAACCGCTATCTGGTCTCCTATCTTGACAAAGGTTGTGCAAAGAGGATTGCCCTTTATTGGCAGCGGTTCTGTGCCTTTCTTTTCATGATCCACTCGGCCATCTTCGTTGAGAACAGGCATTTTTGTGCTGCGCAAAGCTGCCAACGCTGCTAGGGATGTCGCGTCTATGAGATTTCCATGGTCGTCCAGAATATCTACGTCAACATAAACCATCCAGACCTTTTCCTTGGGTGTTATGCAAAGTTTCTTGGTGTCAATAGATTTTGACTCGCGTATCGCGCGGTCAACCACACGAGCAACCTCTATAGCTTCTTCTCTGGGCGGGCCGCTTTCAAAATCCGGGTTGGCAAGCGGTACAAACTCTACACCAACCATCAGCACACCCTCATCTGGCGTGTCTGCAAAAGGCGTGCCTACATCAACCTTTACACCGGCGAGAACAACTGTATCGCCCAGCCTGACACGGGCAGAGCCCTCGGCTGAAGTTACGACATCCGTCTCTATAACAATTTCTCTATAGCTGTCCAGTGATCTGCCATCAACGCGTTTACCATTCTCTATTACTTGTCTAACAAGCAACGAATCAATTTCTATCATACTAATACGCCTCCTCCAATTTGTATTTGTTTCGCAAAGCGCTTTTTTGTTCCTCGTATATTTTCTCACAGCCCTTTATTGCAAGTTTTATTATCTCCTTGACTTCCTTGCCGTCTGTGATTCCGTCCATCTGAAGGAGCGTCACATGCTTCTTTCTGGGATAGTAGGCAACAGGCAAATCAAGTTCGCCCTCTGTATCCTCTTTTCCCGCTATATCAAGGACAACTGCATCGCCAACCTTCCCTGCGGAGCAGCTCGCAACAAGGTCCTTCATAGGAACCCCTGCGTCTGCCAGTGCAAGAACAGCTGCATTAATGCCGACACATCTTGTGGAAGCGTCTGCCTGCAGCACCTCTATATGAACATCTATAGCAGTCTTCGGGAACTCGTCCAGGAATATGAGCGGCATAAGCGCCTGTCTCGTTACCAGGGATATTTCCGTGCTGCGCCTGTTTGTTCCCGGTCTGTTTCTTTCGGAAGTGGCAAAGGGTGCCATATTATATTTTGTGCGAAGAATAGCGCGCTCTGCTTCCTCCTCGTGCTTGGGATATACTTTTCTCGGACCAAAAACCCCTGCTATTGCAGTCGTGTTTCCGAGCTTGAACATTGCAGATCCATCAGCATTCTTTAGAACGCCAACTTCTGCTACTATGGGTCTTGTTTCGTCAAATTTTCTACCATCCAACCGTACTAGTTTTGTTTCCATATTATCAACTCCTGTTAAATATCTACGAGCTTTAGCTCGTAGTATTTTTGCAAGAATGCAGAATATTATATACGGCTTAAAAGCCGTAGTATTAAATTGCATTCATTGCAATAAAGATCAAGGACGAAAGTCCTCCTCTTCTTGTGTCTGTGGTTCATAGTCATCGTCGTCTTCCTGGCGTCTCTCGACTTTTGGTGCGTCCTTCATTTTCTCCTGAAGAACTGCTCGCACATGGTCCGTGAGGCCGTGCACATGGGACTTTCTTTCTATAACTGTTATTATGTCCATTGCGATATCCTCATGGTCGCCCTTTACCCATACGATGCCGTTCTGGCCAACAACTATCTGAGTATTGGTCATTTCCTTTATCATTTCAACCATGGAACCGGCCTTGCCTATTATTCTCGGCACCTTTGCAGGCGTAACCTTTATGAGACGGCCTCCGCGCAGCTTTCGGCATTTGCGGTTGCGCATGGATAATTGTACATTTTTTGTTGTTGACACCGAAAGAACCTCAGCGAAGATAAGGTCTCCGTAGTTAAAATATTTCGTAAGGTCTGTCTTCGTCAAATCTATGAACTCGTCCGAAGCGTCGGCTAAAGAAAGCACCGCTTCGTAAGGTGAATTTACATCAACAATCCACCTTGAGAACGCTATATCCTGTATCTTGCCTATTACGCCATCCCCCCTTTTTGGGCTGTAGATGCCGGAAAGCGGAATCACAAAATGTAATCCGTTTTTCTCTTCCGCAAGACCTATACAAGATGAAAATGATTTTCCATCTTCTTCGTAAGCGCCGTGACCAGCACGGCCATCACCAAGGAAATCTCCTGGTATTACAAGTTTTCTGTCACTCATATTATCAACTCCATTTTTTAATTATCATATTACAGTTTCCATGTAAGGCCCTAATTCTCTCTCAGCAAATTCTATTATTGTCCGCCTTTTAGAAGTATATCCAGAATCTGCTTCGTCCTTTTCGGGAAACTGGAAAGCAAGCACATCTACATCATCCATAAACCTATTCGCATTAAAATCATCTACGGTAATTCTACTAACGTGAAACGGGATTACACCATTTAATCCGATTCTGCTTTCTCCGCCATCCATGTTAAACCAGTACACATTTCCACAACTTCTCATAAACAAAGTGCTCCCTTTTAGATATGCTTCCATTTATTTCCCCTCTTCTATTCTGACCGTTCCTTCTGTTGATGCGCCGAGCCTGCGATAAATTGTTTCTTTCATGGCAATAGGTATTGTTATTTTCGCAACAAAACTTCCGTCCGCCAGCCACTTGTCTTGATGTATGCCAAATTCTTTTACTATGCTATACGTCCTGGATGCATATTTTGCAGGTATCTCAACAAAAAGTGTCATCTCCTCCACAGAAATTGGCAGGACCTTCTTGATTTCCTTCATAACATCATCCACTTGATTATCCGCTGGCTTGAAAGGATCAACAGAAACATGCGCCTGCTCCATGGCAGCGATTATGCGGTCCATTGGATGTGGTAGTTTCGTCTGCGGGTTTACTGCGTTCTTGCTTATGAAAGCGGCTATTTGTTTTTTCTTCTCAGCAGTTTTGCGTCTCTTGAATTCTGTGGTAAGCTGTATTTCTCCGTGTTTTACTATTTCCTCGGCTACCTTTTCCACGTCATTTGTTCCAAAAGCAGCTGAAACATCAGACGGTGCTGATCTATTGGCCTTTCTTGCATCAGTAAAGATTTCATTAACTGCAAGCATGCGCGACAAAGAAACAATCCGACCTTCCTTTAAATCGTAAGCTATATCTGCATCAACAAGAATCTCGAAATGTTTCCCGTTCTTTACACACTTGGCAATAATTGCCTCATCAACTGTAACCATCTGTTCACCTGTAAAAACTCCTTTTTTAGTACAAATCTTGTAATCCTAGGAGTTTATTGTAGTTCAAGCATAGCTCAAACATCATCTCTTGAAAGATTGGGAAGTAAAGTATTTATAGTGAACCAAGTAAAGAATCTGGATATTATAACTTGGTTCACTATGCTCAGAAAGCGAAGCTTTCTGGCATGCCGAAGAACTCTGTTCTTCAAGCATATGTGACCAACTTGTGTGATACCCAGAATATTAAGTTGGTCAGCTATAAACTATTTTTTGTTCTTTTCCATAGATTGCAATTCAGCCCTTGATTTGAAAAAGAAGTGGCATATGATCATTAATGTGACCACTGGTGAAACGAACGAAGGTATGTGCGCGCCAAAGCCGTCAAGAACCATCATCATGCCCAAGAAGGCAACAGAGTACATGGCGCCGTTCTTCAGGTACCTGTATTTCTTCACGTTCTCTATGTTGCTGACTGTGACTTGCCTCACCACTATGGCGCCTATGCCATTGCCAATCAGTATGAGTGGCACGAAGAGCGTGAAGGCAAATGCGCCCAAGACGCCGTCTATGGAGAATGTCGTGTCTATGACCTCAAGATACATTATCTTGCTCCAGTCGCTCATGTGAGTGTCCCCGCT
>JBAZQV010000009.1:0-27211 GCA_041645025.1 Candidatus Aenigmatarchaeota archaeon | reverse complement strand
TAAAACTTTGTATAAGTGTCACTTTTAGATGACAACTTTCTTATTTTTCTGCTATTATCTCCCAATGAACAGCCTTCATCTGTCTCCTTTCTGAAAATCCTTCAGCCTCTTTTAATTTAACCCTGTTGAATTGAGAAAATAACTCAGTCGCTTCTTTTTTATCTGAAAAATGATGCGGGACATCAATATCTGAAGGGTCGTCTCCTAGGTCAGTAAATGTATTTGGTTCAACCTGTTTCCCTGCCTTATAACGGGGATCTTTGGTTGAAATAAGCGTAGCAACTAGGGTTCCATTTGGCTTTAGTACACGTTTTAATTCATGAATTGTATCCTTAACACCATTCAACGTATTATGTTGTAAAGCATTAACAGCAATTACCGCATCGAATGTATTATTTTTGAAAGGTATTTTACGCATGTCAGCGACCTTCAAATGAACATTCTTCAATCCTTTCTGTTTGATTTTTCTTTCTGTTATTGCCTTGCCGGTTTTTGAGATGTCAATACCATAAACATCAAACCCATTTTCAGCTAGAAATATTACATGTCTTCCTGTTCCGAAGCATAAATCAAAAACTTTTCTTGCCTTTCTTTTTTTGAGGAGTTTCAAGCTCTTTTTCACCAGAGGCTCGATCCCTATTTGTATCTCTCCTCTCTCTTTGTAAGCATTTTCCCAGTCTCTCATATTTACCTTCCTGCTCCTCCGCCCCCACTTCCTCCGCCGCCGAAGCCGCCTCCACCAAAGCCTCCGCCGCCGCCAAAACCGCCGATTAGAATGGGTGCATAGCGTTTTTTGCGCTTGAATTTTTTCTTACACTTAAGGCACGTACAATAATCACCCTCACATTTAATCTTACCTCTGCAGTAGGGGCAACGGTTTGACATTGCAATTGATATAATAATTATGACAAGAAAAATGAAGAGAGGAAAGTTGCCGAGTACCAGGCTTAAAATTGTGTCCACTGTCTGATCCTTGGGAACGTACTTTCCCGGGACATAATTCGTAAGCTGATCTGACAGTCCAAGCAAGATAGTATCCAGTGCTGATTGATAATCTCCCTGATTGTAGTAAGGCATTGCTTGGTCAAGTATCGCGCCTGCTTCGGCTCCTGTAATATAGCCCTGAATTCCCCAGCCAAGCTCTATACGCATTCTGTTGCCAATAGTGCCGTTCTTCACCAGCAGAACAAGTATGCCGTTGTCCTCGCCTTTCTTGCCTATGCCCCATTGCTGGAACATCTCAACACCATAATCAAAAAGTGTATAGCCTTCTGGAACGCTGTCAAGAGTCACGACAGCGACTTCTATCGCGGTATTCTGTTCGTAAAGCCTGAGACCTTCCTCATACTGAACCTTATTGGGAAGTATGTTGGCAAAATCATTCACAAAGCCGGTCGGTTGGGGAAGCGCATAGGTAACACTAGCGAGTAAGATAAACACAAGCAGAATATAGAGCTTCATTAAAATTAGTTGATGTGAATAATTTATAAAGTTAAGAAAGCCAAGTTTCCTTTCATTTATTATTTAATTCCAAAAAACTTTCTTGCATTCTCCTCTGTTTTCTGGAGGATTTTTTCTTTTGTAAGAGATTTAATGCCCGCTATTACCTCGGCGCTCTTCTCGATTTTCCACGGCCTGTTTGTCAGTTCGCGCGAGTCTGGATCCAACCAGGGTGAATCTGTCTCGAGAAGCATCTGTTCCATGGGCACCAACTTAGCAAGTCTTTGGTGTTTGAAACTTTTGCAAATAATGGTAGCAAAAGATATCATCCATCCCTGCTCCAGGCATTTTTTCAGCTGCGTCTCACTTCCGGAGAAGCAGTGCATCATGACGTGTTTGCAGTTGTTTTCAGCAAGCATGTTTATTGCGTCGCCTATACCATCATTGCTGCCGTCTTTGTTGTCTTTTCCGTTGCGTGAGTGAATAACCAAAGGCAGGTGAAGTTCCTTTGAAAGATCGATGAATTTTTGGAAAATCTCTCTTGATCTCTGCTGGTCATCTGCTTGAGTTATCCAGTTGTAATCAAAGCCGATTTCACCTATAGCCGACACCCAAGTCTTATTTTCTCTTATGAATTCCAGGTATTCAGTTATGTCCTTGTCATGGTAGTTCTTCATGTTCTCCGGATGAAGCCCCAGGCAGGCAAAAACAAACCCTGGATACTTCCTATGTATCTGCAGGACCTTTTCCTTGTCTTTTATGTCAGCGATGGAAGTGACTATGGCAGTCATTTTCCTCTGCATAGCTTCCCGTACGACCATGTCAGAATCCATGTATTCAAGGTGGCAATGAGAGTCTATCATTAAGATTCCTTGGGAAAACAACTTAAATTCTTTTTCGTTTTAACTAAATAATGAGTTTTTTAGCTAATTCAATAATTTATCTGCTCCTATTGTCTTTACCCTCCCCCGGCGAAGCGCCAAAGTATTCTGTAAAAGGCGACGTGAAAAACGCCGATGAAATGATTTCCTATATCTACAATGTTCCAGAAAAGGTGATAAAAAAAGTAAACGATTTTGGCGCAGAGGTCGTATTTCTTGATAAAGCATACGACCCACGTGTTCCGGAGAAAGACAAAAAATTATTGGAAGCTGCCAGAGCAATTTATGTTTTTGAACAGAGAATGGCATTCATTGTTAAAAATAATAAATCCTGCGACGCTATTAAAGGAATGCCAGTGCCCCAGCTGCATGAGTATGGTCATATTGTGGATCATGCTTTTGGATATTTATCAAAAAAAGTCCGTTCACTGCTATAGATGGATCAGATCGCGAAGTATTTGCAGGGGGTTTTGCAAGATTCTACTGTAACGGAAAAACAAGGGATATATTAAAAAGTCGCCATCTGGATGTATTTAACTATTTCGAAAGGTTCGACAAGAAGTATCGCTAGGTTCCTATTTATTTAATTTACCATGCTCACCGCGCAATGGCACAAAAGCGTAATATCCGACAAAAGTTTCTTTTATTTTGCCGTTCTTCTCTATAAGCATCATCCTGTCTTCAACCGGTATAACAAGGCGTCCGCCTTCTTTCAGCTGTTCTACAAGAGGAGGTGGCACGCTTGGCGCGCTTGCCGTAACTATGATGCGATCATAGGGAGATTCCTTTTCGCAGCCAAGTGACCCGTCTATGTTCAACACGTTTACGTTTTTGTATCCGGCAAGATTCATTTTCGCAAATTCAAAAAGTTCCGGAATTATTTCCGTTGTAATAATTTTCCCGCGCGGTCCGACTATTTCGCTCAGTATAGCTGCCTGGTAGCCGCTGCCTGTTCCCACTTCCAGTATTTTGTGTCCTTTCTTTGCTTCCAGCAGTTCAGTCATGACCGCAGCAGTAAGCGGCTGCGAGATTGTCTGGCCATGGCCTATGGGCAGCGGTTCGTTAGCGTAAGCGTATTTCCCATATTCTTGTGGCACGAAATCCTCGCGCGGGACTTTTTCGAACGCCTCTATAACTGGTTTTGTCTTAAGCCAGCCGCCCTCGATTAGTTCGCGTATCAACTCTTCTTTTTGCATAGCTACTAACTCGCAAAGTACAGTTAAAGGACTTTTCTTTTTCAGCCTAACCAATAGAGGACTTTGAATAATATATGTTTCATTCAAAGTCCTTATTGTGAACTTTGACATATTATAGGGTTAATCAAAGTTCTCAATATACCTTGCTTATTTAAGGATAAATAAAACATTGAGATATCATGAAAGAAATTATCCTAATGCCAATAGGTTTTGTAAAAAACAGTGTCAAAGAGCCGAGATTTGGAAACTTTGCCAACGAAATCTCTGAAATAATAGTAGACGAAAAATTTGCAGAAGCGCTGAATGGCATTGATGATTATTCGCATATTATCGTCGTATATTGGATGGACAAAGTAAAGGACCACGTCATAAAACATAGGCCGCAGGGCAACCCTAACGTGCCTATAGTAGGCATCTTTGCATGCCGCTGCCCACAAAGGCCGAATCTGATTGCGATATCTACGGTCAAGTTGATAGGGCGTAAAGGAAATGTAATAAAAGTAAAAGGCCTCGACATACTCGACGGCACGCCGATAATCGACATAAAACCCTACTGGCCGCAGTACGACAAAGTTGAAAATGAAAGAATACCGGATTGGGTCAACAAACTGGAGTTCTGAACTAAGCTGGAGAGCGAAATGTCTGTTTTTCTGCCTTAATCCTGCTATAATAATTTCTTCTTTTTCGCATAGATGAATACGGCGCCGATGACAATTGCAATGACCATCACAAGAAAACTTCCGTAAAGAAATTTCCATATAAGCTGCACCGGAACCTGCTCAGCCGGGATGCTGTATGGAAACAGGAATATCCTGAAAAAGAATGCTTTTGAGCCGTGAATTATAATCGAGAACAAGATTCCAACAAATATCACGTTTTTCATATTAAAATTGTGTTTTTTGACAAGTTTCATCGTTGCCAGCGCGACCATCAGCGCCCATAGCGCCTGTGTCAGATTCAATAGAAAAGGATATCTGTCTGACAAAGGTGCTGCGATATAATATTGAGAAATAACAACCAGTATAGAAATCAAAATATAATATTTTACCGGCCATAAGTATTCTGTCAAAGCCTTCCCGAATATTTTCATGCAACATCCATCTTTCTTATTTTGTGCCGCCAAGGACCTTGTCTATGTCACTAAGCGTGCTGGTTACATCCTGCACATCTGTGCTCACGTTTGTCACAGCACGGCTGACTTCCTCGCTGTTCTTTATGTTGCTTTGTGACTGCGTGCAGCCGCTTATGAATATCATCGAGGCAAGCACAACCATTATCAACACTATTGCTTTCTTGTTCATATTATCACCTTCCCAAACAGTCCGAACACTCTGAGCATTCGCCCTGGTCACAGATTCCGTTGTTCAGGCAGCCGCTGCATGCTTGTGAGGCGCCGCTCCCTGATACGCGTTGCTGCTGTGGCTGCTGGAATTGTTGCTGGAATTGCGGCCGTACTGTTTGAGGTTGCGCGAATCCGCCGCCTGAACCGCCGCTGCCTGCTATTCTATTTCCGCAGTCCTGCGGGCAGGCGTTTGGATTCTTTTGCTCGAAATCGTCGCATATCCCGTCAGGGCAAAGCTGCCCGCCGCTGCTGAAATCATCTTGGGATTCGCCACCGAAGTCATCCTGGAATTCTCCCCTGTCCCTGAAATTCCCGCCTTGTGCTGGCTGCATTGGTTGTGCAGATATCTGTGTAGAAGTTATTTGCTGTGGTGTCTTACCAAGAAGCGGTCCGCAGTCCTGTGGGCAGTCTGAAGGGTTTTGCTGCTCGTTGCTGTCGCATATTGTGTCGCCGCACATACCAACTCCCTGCCGACTTCCTTCCGGTCTGGACTTGTCGTATTTCATTAGTTCTTTGAGGTTGCCCTCGCAGTAAGGAATGATATCAGTATCCGGGTTCCTTACACCCAGGCTGTATTTCTGCAGCTTGCATGTCATTTCATATGGAGGGTTGACTCCGGGTATTGCTCCGGCTGGCGGTCCCTGGCTTTCCGGAAGTGTAACACGCATAATGCAGGCGCCATCTACCAGGCCTGTGACTTCAACAGAAGGTCCGTTTCTTCCTTCAGGCAGAAATTTAATTGGCTGGCATATTCTGATTGCGCGGTCAAAGCAGCTTCCGTCTGTGCCGCAGTTTGTCGTTGTTCCGTTTTTTATTTCATCAATGTCATCGCCGCTGCCGAGCATGACATAGAGTATGTCCTTGAGCACGACATCCTTGATGTATTTTATGTCCTGTTTTATTTCCATGATATCGTCAACAGATATGTCCCTTGAACGATCTCTTAACTTATTTTTTATTTCATCAACCTTGTCCTTCGCAGCCATAAACATGTCCGACACGCGGCGGAAGCGTTTCTCGTCGCTTGATCCTGTTGATTGGTAATAATTAGCAATGTCATCTGTCTTTTTGGAAAGCTTGTCAAACTGAAGCTTCAGGTCTTCAAGCTTGAAGGCTATGGAAAGCAGCTCTCCTGCATCAGGTACCTCGTCTATATTTTCAACAAACGATGATGACTCCTCGCCTCTTTTCAGGCATTCACTGAAAGACACGCATCCGCTCTGGTCGCGCCTTACAACAAGTTGCCCGCCTTTCTCGCTGCACGTAACATATGCTTCCTTCGGCAGGTCCTGCGGGCATTGGTATTGCTTTTCAGTGCGCTCGCTGCATGTTATACGCTGGCATCCGCTCTGGTCAAAGTTTGACATGGTGCCCATTCCCTTTGCGCTGCATTCATTTTCTATGCGCACTCTTTCCGGGCCCGAGACCATTCCGCATTCTTCCTGTCTCTGCTGTATGCATTTTCCTATCTTGCAGCCGCCTTCAAACCCAATTACGCCCTCCATGTTGAGTGACTTGCACTTCTCAAGGGCGCTCGAGACTTCTTCTGGCGATGGGCATTTAACAGGCGTTGCAAATACAGGGCTGTTAGAACGTTCGCCGCCAAAGTCGCATTGGAACGTGTCGCAGCCATTAGAATCTCTTCCAAACCTTGGCAGGCCATTATTATTAACACATTTTAACCGAACTTCCTGCGGTACCGTCGCGCACTTCACATCGGATTTTTGGCAGTTGACGCGCACAAAACCAGTAGAATCTGTTTCTTGCGTGCAGCCGGCTGGCAAATCCGCGGTTGGGATAGGACAAGGATCACATGCGCATCCAGATTCCGTTTTACGGCAAATTGATACAGACCCACCAGAACAGCTCTGCCTGACAGGACATTCGCCGCCTATACAGTCCTTGCAGCTGCTGTCCTCATCCCTGTCGCATATTCCATTATAATTGCAGCCTTTTTGTGTAGGGCAGCTTGTTGAAATAATGTTTTTGTTGTCATCATACTTGCACTCGCATCCAGAAGGACATTGCTGCTGTACTAGTTCTGGACATCTTTCCACACGTGTCCATCCCGGCGGCAAACATGAATTAGGGAACATAGAACATCTGCCAGAACCGTCCACTGCAAATGTTTGTATCTGCATGCAATTAGTCTGATTTTGTGATGGTTGACACCTATATTCGACAACGCATCCCTTGTCATCCATTTTTTTCTCAAGATAAGCATCAGGAGAGCATGCCGGCACTGCAGGCGGTGTTGGACATGTTGTTGTGCCACCCGAGCCGCCTCCGCCGCTTGATGTAGTAGTATTAGTCACCGGTTGTGTAACCGTAGGCTGTGGAACTGCATTGTGCCCCTCGCAGCTCGGTTCGCATGAAGTACACGCCTGTGTTGTGCGATCGCATGTCGGCTGGCAACTAGATGAAAAGCCGTCAGGACATATTCTTGATGTTGGTGTGCATGTAGCCGTATCGCAGAAGTTTTTACATACGCCACCGCTGCAGCCGTACTGGCATGCTGCTGTTGAAGAAGGATACGTACAAGTTCCGGCAGAGCACGTTCCTGACGAAGAATACGTTTTCACGCTGTTGCCATCACAAGCAGTAGCTGGTGGGCTGTTGCACGTTACGCCTGCGCATGGGTCTGGCGGCGGCGCTATGGTTGTCTCATTCTGGGCATAAACAGCCGTAGAAATAACAACAGAAAACAGCACAGCCAGCAGAAAAAACGCTTTCCGCATTTTAAAACATCGTTTTGAACCATAATATATGTTTTCCTTGACGTAATTCCCTGAAATTACCTCTTCCACGGCAGCTTGAGGGGCACAAACTTTAGGCGGTGTTTCTGCAGCAGCAGCGACCAGTCAACCATAACAAAAATAAGCATGAAAATTACGCCAGCAACATCCATAGCAACAACCTGAATTAACTTACTTGAAAATATTTCCTCAATGCTACTGAAAATGATGTGTGCTGTTCGTATAAGAACATAGTACGATACAAGCCTTCCGGCAAAAAAACCCAGGAATATTGGTATAGTCCGTGCCCTGGCAAGCCCGACGGTGATAAAGTAAACATTGCTGGGAAACGGGCTCAATGAAAAAAGAAACGTAATGAAAAAGCTCTTCAACGGATGTCTTTTCGCTATTTTTCCTACGATATCCATGTCCTTTTTCCTTTCTTTGCCTGAAAATCGCCTAAAATATGTTCCAAGGTGTGACAAAATAAAACGGCCCATTGTAGAAGCAACAGCTCCAACAAGAGCGAGCAGCGCTACGTCAAACGTAAAGTTTGTGTAAAAAAATCCCAGAACAAGCCACGTAGGAGGCATAAAGAACGGCACGATGTTTATAATAATAACAGTAAAAAACGCCAGAATATATTCTATCATAGATTATTATTGCAGAATAGTTTTAAGAAGAAACTAAATAAGTCCAAGCTTTCTGAATAGCCTCACAGTCGGTCTGTTTAGTTTCGTTTTAGCAAGGGATGATTTATCTATCCACTTTAATTCAGATATGTCGTTTTTTGGTGTTAATTTTCCTGATTTATATTTTGTCTTAAAAACCAAAAATATGTAATGGGTATCAACACCGTGCTTATTCGATTCTATGTCTTCGTCAAAGGAAACTGGAACAATATCAGTTATTTCTAAACCTGACTCCTCGAGGATTTCCCTTTTCACAGCGTCTATAAGCGTCTCATCTCTTTCTATTCCGCCGCCAAGCAGGTGCCACGTATTTGGGTACGGCCCTCTGCCAGGTTGTTTTTTACCAAAAAGAAACTTCCCATCTTTCTCTATAATAGCGCTAACAATTATCCTCGTTTCCATGAATGTTACACCAGATTTTTTCCATTTTTAAGGCGAACGTCAGTGAGCCAAAATTATAATATTTTTCTTTTTTCCAGGGGTTTTTCTTTTACTAAAAGAAAAAGGCCTAGAATTCCCACGTCTCGATAAACCTGTCAACAACCGTATCCAGAAAGCTGTCCTTGTGGGCGACGAGATACTTGATTATAATTTCCGGATTGGTTACCTTATATATCCTGAATCGTCCCTTCTTCTTCTGGCTTATGGTTCCTTTTGTCTGAAGCTGCTTCAGGTACCAGGAAAGTGTTGATAGCGATATGCCAGTAGCCTCTGAGATCTTCAGCGGTGTGGATTTTTTGCTTTCAATCAGGAATATCAGTATGTGCCTCATTTTATTATTCCTAAGAAGATTGAGCATGTCCTTTTCCTCATCGGTCCAGTTTCTGGTAAGAGGATAGTAGCGCACATAGTTCTTGTCGTGCTCTGTTCTGATGAGGCCGTTTTTGTAGAGAAAATGGATGTGATAATCCAATGAGCCGGTAGCGAGGTTTGTGCGTCTCTGTATTTCGCGGAAATGAAGACCTGGTGATTCAACTATACAGTTGTAAATCTGTCTGCGTACGTCTAACTCAAGATGCTGCTGACCATTCATACTAGGATACACCTAACCCAATGTCGGAGGAAACCAGCGTATCCTGGTATCCCCAATCACGCCCCCGTTTTGTGATTGTTGATATACAATTTCATTTCCTAAAAAGTGCATAGAACAATGACAATAATATCAGGAACTCAAGCGTCTGTATGGAAATACCTATGTGAGAATAATTTCCCAGAATGAAATTATCTATGAGCTTAAGCGCTGCTTTGATGGCGAAAAGGAAAAATGCACCAGAGACAAACATTAATCTTTCGCTTTTCTTTTTTGAATACGCCTTGAATGATATGATGCTCAAAGCCACTGCGACAAAAAACACAAGCACAAGGGTAATATCATAAAAGCTGAATACAAAATCCCTTCCGCCTGCCTGAAAGTAATGTCCTCCGCTAGCTATGTTTTCTATACCAAAGAGGTAGAAAACTGAAAGTATTACCAAAACTATGTACGCAACAAGAACTCTGTCCATAGTATAAGTATTCTAAGTCAAAATTTATAAACACAACAAAAACGATTGTATTGCATTAAAGTATGGAGCCAGATTACATGCTTTTATTTAATTCTAAAATCGCACTAATTTTCAACGCTTGTACCAAAAGGGGTATTAAAAGGGTTTTCCAATACACTTGTAGTGATTTTATGAGTTGTATGGTATGTGGTATCGATGCACCGCTTCGCGAGGAAAAGGGCATCGGCGTTGCCTTGTGCGACGAACACACACATCAAGACTAATACTGAAGCCGGAGGAAAGTATGCCGAAAACTCTCGCTACTTTTCCGCTGCTTTACCGCATTCCCCGATGCTCCTCCGGCTCTCTTTTTCTAATTATAGTTGACCCGGAAAAGAATCTGGACATGTTCTGGGTCAACTTATAGCGCTCAAGTAAGTATAATATCCAAATTGTTTACTTGTAGCGCTATAAACACAGAGAGCTGCTACGTTATCACTTAAAAATATCGTAGCCAGCGGCTGCTGCGTCAGAAACAAATCTTTCAAGGCCTGGCTGCAAAAGAGGGTGTTTGAACTCCTCAGAAGAATAGGAATCCGGTAAAACAATGGGAATGAAAGTTCTTTTAGCAGGATGAGAGGAAACCATCTTCGCAAAATCCGCTGGATAATTTTTAACAAGTAGTTCGAGAACTTCTGGCGGCGCTGTCACTATATCAGAGCCCGCTTTCCACGAATCTATTATAAGTTCTGGCGTCCTCATGCTAGCGGCAAGAAAGCCTGTTCTTAACCCGCGTTTTTTGTATTCTTCTATTATTTTTCTTGTAACAGGAATCGGGTCTTCTCCTGTTGCCTGCATTCTACCCAGGAAAAGACTGAAAACAAGAGCACCGGCTTCTGCTGCTCTTAGACCTTGATTATAATCAAAACCTAGCGTGGCATTTATCTTTGCGCCGTCGCCAAAATCCTGGACAAGCCGTACTATTGCCTCGATTCCCTGTGTTATAGTTGGTATTTTTTGCCAGAAATTCGCGCCTGTTTCCTCATTCCACCGTATTATTTCTGCGCTTTCACTGTAAAGTCTCTCTGCGGTTATATCGCTAGGATTATAAGGATGTACGCAGCCTACAGCCTCTACGCTTATGGGCATCTTGCCGACAATCTCAGCAATCTCTACAGCAAGCTCGTGCACTGTTTTTACCGATGGGTGTTCTTTTATGTACTTGGAAGCCGTTGTCGGATTTGTCGTCACACCGCTTATTATTCCCCTGTCAAAAAAATCCTTTATTACAGCAGGATCTGATGTATCAATAAAGAGTTGCATAGAAATAATTTGAATCAACTTATAAAAAGCTCATCTTCATACTGCTAGAAGAAAAAAGTTCATACCTATTTTTTCTTCTTGCTGACTACAGTATTTCCTTCGATAAACACAGCGTTGATAATACCAGTCTGGCCCGGTCTTGATGTAACGCGTGCCTTTCCGATTTCCGTTTCTATAATAGCGCCTTTTGTTATAATATTACGACGTACGAACTGGCTGTCAGCCGGGTTGTCCGTAACCGACAAGATCTTTGTTTTCTGATATTTGCCATTGACAACAACATTGGCAACATTTGTAGAAAGCGCGATGAGCTTCTTGCTGCCACCTCTGACACGTATGTCCTTTATTTTAGTTTCGCCTACGCGCGTCGGCAGATAATCGCGGCCGCGCTGGTACCTGTTCTTTTTGCCGTGCTTCTTTATAGCGCCGCCCGTAGTTTTCTTCTTCGGTGGTAATTGCCATTGAGTCATTTTGAAAACACCCTATAATCTTATGTTTTTAAAATCAGAATGATTCTTAATCATTCTGTCATATTAATCACAAATCGTTCGGGCCGTCTATTTAGAAATTATCATAGACGTTACCCTCTGTGTTGTACATACTTGTAATTTTGACAACTATTTAAACGTATGTACATAATTTATCAACAATGAAATTTTTTCATATTTTAGGAGGTTTTTTATGGAACGTCCAATAGACGTATTGAACAACGCGAAAGGCAAGAGAGTTCTCATAAAGCTGAAAAAAGGCGGAGAAATTTCCGGCATTCTGCAGGCCATGGATCTTCATCTTAATATGTGGCTTGAGAACGCGGAACAAATAAGCGAAGAAGAGAAAGTCACGCTGGGAACGATTCTTGTGCGCGGTGACAACATACTATACGTCTCACCCGAAAAAAGCGAGTAAAAATAATACCGACAGCGGTTGCACAAGTCATAGAAGCATGCATTGAAATGGAGCGCTGACTGCAATTAAGGTGTTAACATGTCAAAAGGAACTCCCTCAATGGGAAAGCATAACAAGATAACGCACATACGTTGTCGAAGGTGCGGCCGTCATAGTTATCACATTCAGAAGAAGGAGTGCAGCGCATGCGGCTACCCGCTTCCTAAAATGAAGCATGACTCATGGAAATGGAAACCCATCAACAGAAGTGGTCGTAAAAATATAAAGCACAAGCACCAGAAGGTCAAGACAGCCCGTCAGGGAAGACACCCAAAACACAGCTGATTCTTCAGAATTTTTATAAATATAAGCTTTACAAATACAGATAAACGAATACGGGCCTGTAGCTCAGCCTGGCAGAGCGCCTGAACAAATGTGGTGAACCTCTTAAGCAGGATGTCGCGAGTTCGAATCTCGTCGGGCCCATAAGGAAGATAATTTGCGTTAAATTAGCCAATAGAAGCAAAATTCTTCACTTTATTTTTAAGAGTTCGAATCTCCCAAAGCCCATAGATAATAATATATTTTTAGACAAGCAAAATCAATTTAACGCTTCAAAATAGAATATCAAAATGGCAAAAAGTAAAACTAGCAAAATAATGGGTGGTCCTCTTCAGCTTTCTCAAAGTCTCAACGATATGAAAAAAGGCAAAATAAAGTTTGTGCCTTTTGATCTCAAGCCCTCTGAAAAATGTTATCTTTGCAAAAAGAAGACAAAATTATGCACGTGCGTAGATTGTAAATTCTGCGGCACTCTGCTAAAGAAAAATCAACAATGCAGATATTGCAAGAAAAGAAACAATGTCAAGAACTTTACTATAACCAATGCAGAGCTTAATGCACTAGAAGACTTGGGACTAGTAGACTTGAAAACAATGTTCAAATTGAAGAGGGAAAATGAAATAGAGGTCTGGCAAGAAAGATGCAAGAATGTATGGCACAGGCTTGTAAGAAAAATCGATAAGCCGTAAGCTATTTAAGTAAGAAAGTAAAATAATCTTACAGGTGATATAATGGCTAAAGACGTTCAGATGACAACAACCTCGGAAAAAGGCCAGGTTGTCATACCACAGAACATTAGAGACGAGTTAGGAATAGAATCAGGCACGAAATTCGCAGTCTATGGCAAAGGGGACACAATTATCTTCAAGCGTGTAGAGATGCCGACTGTCAAGGACTTTGAAAAGCTTGCTTCTTTTGGCAGGAAGTTTGCAAAAAAGAAAGGCATAAAGGAAAAAGACGTGCTTAAGGATGACTAGAGTAGTGGCGGATACAAATATAATCATTTCTGCGATTTTCTGGAGCGGCAAGCCCTATCAGGTCATTGTGAACGGCTTGAAAGGAGATTATCAACTTGTCACATCTCCAGAAATAGTTGACGAAGTCTTGAATAAGCTGCGGAATAAATTCCATTTGCCAGAAGACAAGATAGAGGAGCAGGCAAACATATTGATGTCATTGTTTCATATTGTCATACCAATAACGAAACTAGACGTAGTTCGTGATAAGAGTGATAACAAAATAATTGAATGCGCAATAGATGGAAAAGCAGATTATATTGTAACCGGCGACCCTGACCTGCTGGAACTGAAAGAATTCAATGGCATAAATATACTGACCGCCGACCAGTTTCTGAAGCTATAATTGGTTTATGGGAACAATTCGTCTATTCTTATAGCTGACCAACTTAATATTCTGGATATCACACAAGTTGGTCACATATAGTGAACCAAGTTATAATATCCAGATTCTTTACTTGGTTCACTATAACTTGAATTTCAGCACACGTCGGACCAATCATACATATTTTCGTACGTGTTGTTTTATTTTTATTTATCAAGTTTTTGATAATGAATACCGTTATCTTTACTAGCTCCGGATTTTCCGCCGCCCCCACAGTTACTATTGGAACTGTTCCCGCTTCTTGAATATACAATATCTAGTCTTGCTTCACCGTTTATTAGATATGGAGCGTTCTCAATTCCTGCACTTAGTCTGAGCAATTCATCTCTTCGTTTTTCGATGTTTGCAGCAAAGTTTGTCATATTTGTCCCCTCCCAACAGCACTATTTAATTATTATATGCTTATATATTAAAACCCTGATTTTAATAAAATGTCCCAAGACTTGATCTTAATAACATCATTCCAACTTAGTTCTCGATGTTTACTTAAAAAATCTTCTATAATATAATATCCAATAGAATATCCAGACCAATTTGGATATTTTCCAGATCCATAAAATATCTCATTCCTTATATTCCAATCTTCAGAATCTAGACAATTTTTTATCTCGTTAAATATATTCTTCGCTTTATCTCTGTCTATAGAAGCTGCCCATGGTGATTTGCCTCCCCCAATTACTTCTTCTCTAAAATGTTCTGCAATACCATCTGCAATAATTTGATCCAGAAGAGTTTTAATTTCGTTATAATTTAATGAGACAGCATGAGCAAATTCATGACACAGTGTTTCCCCAATTTCTTTGTCAGAATATCCACCCGGGAAAATATGAATAATGATTGTGTTCTTCCAAAAACTGTATCCTGATACGCCAGCCAACTTTTCTTTAACGAATTCATCAAATGTAGGAAAAACGAAAACATAGAGTTTTTTTGATTTAACTAATTCAAGACATCTAAATAAAGCGGACTCAATAATAAATCTAACTTTGTCATGATTTATTTCAATATTATTGAATTTTGAATTATCTTTGAATATCTTCCATTTTAGAAATCCTATCAAATCCTCTTTTTTATCAAATCCTGCATATCCTATCTCAGGATTATCCTCGACGCTTTCTGAAATATCCTCAATTAGCATTTCTTCTGACTCTGATGTAAATGACGAGATATGAAGCTCAGCTATTTTTTCGTTTCTTTTTTCTATGATATAAGTTTTCATTATAATCATGTGAATGGATGAGGTTTAAGCCCCGCATCTTCTTCAATTAATCCGTGGTGAACACTATAAAGTGCTTTGGCCCTTTCATCCAAATAAAGTGGATGAAGTTCTGGAATTATAACCTTTGTTATTTGGAATCCGCTATCCCTAATTTCAGGTAACGTAATATCTGCAATATATACTTTATAACCCCTTTCTTTAAAAGAATCAAGTAATTGTTTTTGAGAAGTCTGTTGTCTTTCAATATCAACTTTTTGATAAGATTTCAGCCAAAAATCTAGATCACGTATTCTATCAGTAGAATACCAATAAAATAGTCTGTTTTTAAGGTCGGTAATTTCACTTTCTGTTGGAAGTCTTTCCGGGAACTCAAGGTTTCTATTGAATCTGGCATATGACCTACACTGTACTGATTCAAGTATTGATCCCAATAGGGCATCGTCGTAGGAATAGGATGCCTTTGATCCTATACTTACAGCAGGCCCTATAGGAGTTCTATCGATAACTATTGTCATTGAAACGGGAACATTAAAGTCGTTTGGTATGAAAAAATTAAATGTTTCCAGATTGTATCGGTTCAAATAGTCTAATAATTTCGCGTTTTTTCCAGACATATCTCTTGGGGATATTAGCTTCTGCCTTCTTAGATAAGATGATATACAGGCATCCCTTTCAACAACCTCAAGCAAGCCACTATCAAATGCCCTCTCTTCATTTACACCACCAAGTGCAGCGCCAGTGCTTATCGATTCTCTTTGTATTGAAAACTCGTCCCCAGTGCCACAAAGATAAATTACCTGTGCAGGTACCATTATTGTACTATTATTAAAGTAATCATGACATTCCTTCCATCTGTATTTTTGTTTTCTTATTTCTTCATCCGAATCTTTCGTTTTTTCTGGATCAGTTCTATAATAGCTAAAAACAGCAGGATCTACAAAATTTTTCTGATTTTCATATCTGTATGGATATGTCAATGAATTGTCATCAAAATTAAAAAGACATAATCTTTCAAGGCATTCTGCAGCAGCTCTTATCTTAGAATTAACTTCGTCTATGTCAGTTGAAGTTCCAGCAGATTCTTCTGTAAATTTATACTTAGAAATACAGCGCTGGGTCGGATATGACACATAAGAATGTAGTTTTGGCTCGTCTGTGAACAAAATACTTTTATTAGGTTTTGTAGCTAAGCCCACCGAAACAAGGCTTCTTAGAACCACGTCATTTCTCATAGTTTATTTTTTTGAGAAACGTATTTAATTAAATAGAAAATCTTCAACAATACTCATTTTTATATACATTTCTGCTACCGTATTCTAAGAAAGGGTTCTTATGTTAAAAGAAACGAAAAAATTTCATCAAAGAACGAAGTTAAGTAATATGCAGAAAGATCCTGAAGGGCCGGTTCCGATTTCTTATATACACGTTTTCCATAAGGAATATCCAAGATTCAAAAAGGTAGATTTACCGGCTATAGATTATTCTAATAGTGAGTTCGAGACAGCACTGGACTACAGAGAATCAACAAGAAGTTTTTCCGATGACCCTCTAAAACTCGAACATCTTTCTAAAGTACTACAGACATGCAGAATAGTTGATCCGAATAGAAACCCGGAGCGAAGGACTTATCCATCTGGAGGAGCTCGGTTCCCAGTTGAACTATATGTTATCTGTTATAATATTGAAAATCTTCCAAGAGGAGTATATCATTATAACATCAGAAATAGAAATCTTGAAGTTCTATTGGAAAAAGACCTGAACACTAGAAGAAGAGAACTAATATCAGAATATCTAGATAATCCTGCAGCAAGCATTTTTCTTACAACCGTATTACCAAGGTCCGAGATAAAATATGGTCATAAAGGATATACATATTCTTTCATTGAAGCAGGACATATTGGACAAAATATGCAAATTGCTTGTGTTGAATTAGGAATAGGTTGCTGTTCCGTAAGCGGTTTTGTGGATGATACTGTTTCAGAACTATTAGACTTAGTTGAAGATGAATTTCCAATATATTCTATCTGTATTGGAAATAGGTGATAAAACTGCATTCATCCCGGTTCCAGAATCTAATGTGAGAAAAACCGCCTAACCTGAACTTCAACTCCAGGATACGTCGGGCCCATAAGTATCGTTTACCTCTAATTCAGGTTTATACGATATATATCGGATAACTCATTTTTTTCTACTATCCGATATGCTTAAATAAACTGTTGCATAATAAATTATACATGATAAACAGTAAACTCTACGAAAAACTTGTGAAAAAGAAAAAAGAATTAGCCAAATTAAGGCCTTTCCCGAAAGCTGCGCTGCAGGAACTAAAAAAACAGCTGGAAATCGAGCTGACTTACAACAGCAATGCCATAGAAGGCAATTCACTAACGCTGCAGGAAACCCGTCTCGTATTAGAGCACGGAATAACCATAAAAGGCAAGAGTCTCAAAGATCACTTCGAAGCCATTAACCACAAGGAAGCTATTCTATTTGTCGAAGATTCATTAAAAGAAGAGATAAGTGAAAAGCTGATAAAAAAGTTGAATGAACTTGTCTTGGATAAGATATACGAAGACGAAAGAGGCCGCTATAGAACTACCAACGTAAGGATACTTGGGGCCATAAAATCTCCGCCCCAAGCAGAAAAAGTCCCAAGGCTTATGAGTGATTTCATTGAATACGTAACAAAAAATTCAGACAATTTCAATATAATAGAAATGGCTGCAGTCATGCACTACAAATTCGTGGAAATACATCCTTTCTCAGACGGCAATGGAAGAACAGCAAGGCTTCTCATGAACCTTTTCCTCATGAAGCACGGATACCCGATAACAATAGTACTGAAAAATGACAGAAAAAAATACTACCAGACACTAAAAGAAGCGGATAAAGGAAACATCAGGCCTTTCATAGATTTTATCGGTTATTGCATCAACAGGAGTCTTGACATCTACCTGTCTGCGTTCAAGAGAGGCGTGGAGTATATCAGCATCAAAGAAGCTACAAAAGGAACGCCATATACACAAGAGTATCTCAGTTTGTTGGCAAGGAAAGGAAACCTGGATGCGATAAAGCTCAGTAGAAACTGGGTTACTACAAGAAAAGCGGTTGAAAACTACATAAAAAACGTCAAAGAAAAGAAAGCAAAATAAATTATATATAGATTGCCGGGCATCTGAAAGCAACAGTACATATTCTGAACTCTTTTGAAGATGTCGGGCCCATACGCCCATGAGTTCAGTTTAGCTTTGTAGTAACTTTATTTTTCAGGAAAGTGCCTTTCATTGAAGCAGTTGTCGCACATTCCATCATGCCAGTCTTTATTATGTGCGGAAATTTTCTTGTCACATTTTTTGCAGTTATAATCCATTTCCTCATCATGCTTCATGTGGAAAGTCCGCATTTTCTTCTTCATTTCCTCATCGCTCATTGTCTGCGCAAACGAGCCCTCTGACCAAAATTCGTCTTCTTTTTTCATTTTTATCACAATAGTTCAGCAAACTCCTTTTCGGAAATTTCTGCGGCCTTCAAAATTGCTCTTAATGTTCCCCTATCTATCTCATTGTGCATAGGAACTGTAAGCGGCTTTCTTGTCGGATGCCGCATATGAACATGGCTGCCTTTCTGGTCACGAACATAATAGCCAATTTTAGAAAGAGCTTTTATTGTTTCTTTTCCAGAGACTACAGGAAGTTTCATAATTTAACCTGTACTTCCGTAACTTTGCCATCCCTACTTGTAACTATAGGTATACCGTCTTCTGCCAAAGATTCAAGATGAAGCTCTATGGCTTCCTTTATGTTTTCTTTGGCTTCAGATTCTGTTTTTCCCTGAGAAATGCACCCCGGGAGAGCGGGCACAGTAGCTACGAAATAGCCGTCTTCGCCTTTTTCAATTAAAACCTTGAATTTCATATAACCACTGTCTATAATTTGCAGGGATAATATTTAAGGCTTTGATTTCAATATCAGAAAGCTGCTATCTAGTCTTATTACTTTTCACGTAATACTCAAAGCTTGTGTCTCCCAGACGGATTTCAAAAGCGCTCCACGTCGGGCCCACTTTTCTATTTCTCAAAAATTACAGAATTTTTTATATTAGTTAATAAAAAAAAGGGTGGTAACTGCTGCACTTTCTGCAGCAGCCCCAAGCGGAGTGAATGGGTTTTTCACTAAGATCCGGACTGACCACGTCTATACAGGATGCAGGTAATATGGATCTTGATATAAATAGGGGTTTTGGTGCGAAACCCGAAAATTAGTGCAAAATCTGAAATGCATCTTTTGTAATATATTTTCTTCGTTTGGAAAGCGAAGCTTTCCAGCGACTCAAGAAAGCTTTGCTTTCTTCGAGTTTCCAGTAGGGCTTTTCTTTTCCAAAGAAAAGGGTTAAATTGGCTAAAAACCATGAAATCTTTATATTAAACGCAAAAGATAGTAAAATCAATGAATAGCAAACTAGCCATTTCTATAGCCGTATGCGTGATTTTATTGTCATCTTCACTAGCTTATGCTGAAGAGGGCATGGATTTTTTCACCTGGCTCTGGGGCCTCTTTGGTAGTCAGGAACCCGCCGTCAGCGTACAAGGAAATCAAGCGCAGACAAATGGATGCAGCCAGCAGTGCGGTCAGGACTGTAACCTGGAAAAATGTGTCAACCAGGACGGCTGCCTGTGGAACAAAGGCAACTGCGACAATATATGCACTCCAGGAATGGCAAAGGAAATTGTAGTAATAAAGAGATATGAAAGTTGTTCGAACGCTCAGAACTGTAATGATGTTTATCTCTGCGAAAACGGCGTGACCGGAAACCCCATAAGCGCTGCCTTCAGCGCTGTTCCAAAATCTACTAGCAACAGCAAACCTGATTCTGCTGGTAGTGATAGTCCTGATATTATTGAAAGTGGCGATGCTGTCCTGGTTGATAGCGATTTCAGTGTTAATCCTGATTATGTTCCCAGCGGTAGCGAAGCAGTAAGTTGCTCAAACCTGCCTGCATCTTTCGTAGCAGGATATAACCAATACTCTGGGACAATCAAAAATGCAGCAGACAACTATCTGCGAAGTTCAGGTATTGACAATCCTGAAGCACTAATAGCCGGAATAATATCCCAGGAATCTGCGTGGAAGTCAAATGCTGTCAGCCAGTGCGCATCTGCAGGAATAGCGCAGTTTATATCAAAAACCGCCAGAGATTACGGACTTTATGTTCCGCAAACACCCGGAGAATACGAGTGGGCATACTGTCGCATAGGAACAGAAAAATGTAAGTTGGCAAATAGCGCTGGTGTACTAGTAGAAACAAAAGTTTCAAGCTGCAATGCATGTACACCAAGTAACTGCAAATGGAAAGAAGACGAAAGATTCAATCCTGAAAAAAGTATACGCGCACTTGCAAATCATGTAAAAGACCTGATGAACCGCTGCGGAAGTCTGGACGGGGCAATAAAAGCCTACAACAGCGGATCCTGCTTAAGCGAGGCAAACACAGGCTATCTTTCAAAGGTAAAGAGTTATTATCTGAAATGGAAAAGCTGTTTAGGCAGACAACCTGCAATTACGCAAACACAAAACCCAGTAGCATCCTCCCAGACTAATAGCGACAGCCAATACATAGGGCAATCATGCGCTTCTCCTGAAGGCTATGAAGGCGCGTGTCAATACGCAACCGCATCAAGATGCACGTTTTATGATAACCGTTGTCCTGGTTCCAGCGCAGTCAAATGCTGCGTCTCTGACGATAACTTCATAGGCGATCAGTGCACAGCGCCCAATGGAGCAAGGGGTACATGTCAGTACGTAGGCACATCGGGATGCACGTTTTACGCCGGACGATGCCCAGGCACCGCAGATGTAAAATGTTGTATCTTGTCTAGTTCGTCTACAGGTTATGTAACAGCTTCCGTGACGGGAATGGACACAAGTAGTGCTAGTGTTTCTCCTGACCAGACGCAGACAGATTTAGCTTATTTAGACACGATGTTGAATCAAAATCAACAAAGTTCTGTTCTTCAGGAAGGCCAGTACACGGTCTCGGAAAAGATAATCATACAAGATAATGATGGAGATTTCATTTTTACCGACGACAGCAGCAATATAGTAAATCCTCATTGTAATATTGACCCCATCAACACCGGCGTCCGCGATTACTGGATTGGTCTCACTGATAATGATGTTTGTATAGGCATGCATGGCGTCGCTCTGGCGGAGCATGACTGCGGAAACACAGTAAAATCAGAAGAAATAAAAAACATATTTGAAAACATCCAGACTGGAACAACGGTCACGGTAAAAGATCCCTATGACAGCAGAGCAACTGAGACTTCTGGAAATGCAGGTGATTTGAAATCTGGGACATTATCTAAAACATGTAGCAACGTTTGTTCTGACATGTGGTCCTATCTGACACGTATTCTTGACAATTCAGAATGCACGTCAAGATGCAACAAGCTGGGCTGCGCCTGGGAAAATGACAAATGTGTTTCTGCTCCATCTATGTGTACCACGAGTCAAGGAATGTGTGAAGTTGTCGCGGAGGATGATTTTAATAGCGAGTATTTTACACCCATAGAAGATAGTACTATTACAGGTTATGCGACCTATCCTAGTGCCCCTGCAAATGAAGTCGTAAGTGAAAATCCTGAATCGTCTACAAGCACGATTAGCACAGGTCTTTCTCTTAATCTTTTTGTTGTAAATCCCTATGCCAAAGTACGCAACGAAAGAACGAATAAAATTTGGTTCGTCAGGCTCTATGATGCAAATCGCAATGCGATAGCAAACGGGCTTCAAAATTCTGTCCACAAACTAAGTACTGTCATTAAAGGAGATATCCCTGAAACAGGCCTACCCGCAGCAGATGTTTTGTTTATCACAGGACATCACTTCACAAGTGACCATTATATTTGGGGAGACCGCCTCACATCGTCGGGTATTAGAGACACGACTCAAAAACAAAATATTGAATTCTTAGAACTTCCTTACAGCGAGAAAACAAAAGCAATTCTCGTTAGCAGTTGTCATACAGTTATGAACCCTGACTTTAAAGAAGGTGAATCTGTACCAATTCTCAGGGAGTTTCTGGAAAAAAACCCAAATCTCGTATTGGTTGCCGGATTCGAAACAGCAGCGCCGCTTCTTGATGACGGACGAATGCGCAGCAGCACCAAGGAAGTACTGAACACCCTTTCTAGTGGTAATGTGCGCGGGGCGGCCGCAGCATGGGTCAATTCAATAAAAGCAACTAACAAAGGAAGGGCATGGCGTGATAAAAATTCCTACGGGTCATGGAATTATGGGGGGAGCGAAAATGGATTCTCCGGCGCGGCATTCTTCAAGGAGGATGGAAAGTGGTACTACACAGCAAGCTCTCATGATCCGCAGGAGATCAATATTAGCTCGAATCAATATACAAACCGACAAAACGAAGAGAATTTAGTAGATAATACGAAATGCGGTGCAGATGATCTTTTCAATGAAAACGCAGGTCAAATAAGATGCATTCATAATGGAAGAGCAGGTAGAAGAGCAGGTTATGACAAAGTGCAGTGTTTGCCTAGTACCTATGGATATGAGTGGACAAAAATACAATCCGGTTTTACATCACAGGACTCTTGTGCGTCGGCCTGTAAAGACAATGCAAACTCTGCTTCATATTGCA
This sequence comes from Candidatus Aenigmatarchaeota archaeon, assembly GCA_041645025.1. Classification (GTDB taxonomy): domain Archaea; phylum Aenigmatarchaeota; class Aenigmatarchaeia; order GW2011-AR5; family GW2011-AR5; genus GW2011-AR5. Next base: position 4,612 of record JBAZQV010000009.1, on the reverse strand, counting down.
CCGAACCAAGACTGGTGGTTTGGGCAACACAAAACGGCAAAACAATACTTGATAAGCAAACAGGCATTGAACTGAGTAATGATATTATAATTAAGGCGAAGAATGAAAACCCGCACCAGAATAAATTAAGAATGTATGAATATAGAATAATTTACAGTACTATAGATCAGTTTGGTCGAGGCTCATTTTCAAACTCTTGTGATTTGACGACAACAGACTGTGAGTTGAGAATTCCTAAAAAGTCATTAAAGGAATGGAATACTGTGGAATACTGGTCTGAAATGACTATTTTAGAAAGTAGTGACACTTATAGTTTGATAAAAGCGTCAGCATTTCCTGATTATCACAGGAGATATAAATACTTTACAATACGAACAAATCCATCAGGGTAATTATTCTGGCTATTTTTCGATTATAACTTTTGTGTGCATAGGAGTCCAGACGTAGACAACGTCAATGTCTTTGTTGTCCAGCGCAACGCATCCCAGCGTCCAGTCCCTGTCGCTGCCTCCGCCATGAATACAAATATCCCCGCCGAGTGCTGTCCACTGGCTGGGTGTGCCGTTTGCGCGATGTGCATTAACAATGGCATTATACTCAGCATTTGTAATGATGCCGCTTCTGTATCCGCGCAACGCATGAGGTTCAGAAGGGTAGTCAATAAGCATTAATTTGTAAAAAGATTGGTGTGGTGCGACCTTTGCAACAACGTGAAACTCCCCTTCTGGAGTACAGCTATCACCGCTTCTCGTCTTGTCATCTATTGGATTCCCGCCAAGGCCAATCCTATAGGAGTGTTCTAGCACGCCATCCCTGTAAAGACTAATATTTCGTTTTGTCTTCTCAACTAGAATAACCTTTCCCGGCTCTGCTGCGTAACCTGTAAGCATGTTATTCAAAGCAGCAGATGCATATGCTGATGCGCCTAAAAAATCCCTTCTGCTGACTTTCATAATAGGGGTTTTATTTTAAGAGTATTTAAAGCTTTCTATATTTGTCATTCAAAAGTAGTCACAAGACATGAAAAATGTTTCAAAGAAAAGGCTTACCCGCATAATACTTCTTTTGGTTAAGCTTTTTCTATAATATGTTTCTTTTTCATTAAGGGTTTTCTTTTTCAAAGAAAAGGCTTACCCGCACGCCTTGCTGCAATCTACCGTAGAGCTGGCGCATTCTGTATTATAGCGCAAACAACACGTTTGTCTGTCCACGCCAGCGCTGTCATGGCCGTTGCAGATGTTGCAGAGCCCGCTGCATTTCAGGTCCGCTGTTTCAAAGCACCTGTCACAAAGCGTGTAAAGGCAGGAAAACGCCTCGCGCCACTGGCCATAGATTCTGCGGCACGCCTTGAGGTAATCGGGAAAATCCGCTTCATAGGTGACCTTCCAGTCGCAGTTGAGATTGCCGTAGGCAAGGCATTTCGTGCTGAATATCCTCTGGGCTTCGGCGTCTGATATGCTGCCGCCCGAGGACTGGAGCAGGAAGCTTGATAACGTAACAAGAACAAGCGCAAGGACCGCTACAACAACAATCGCTTTTATCGGAAGCTGCATTTTTATCAACTCTAAGTATCATGAAACGTCAGGTTCGTTTCTTTCTTAGCAAGTAAAGCAAGCCTTTGGCATTACCCTAACCGTTCTTGCCTTTACTTTGTGATTTAATTCAATTACCATTACTTTCTAATCATGTCCTTTTTTATTATCGTGAACCCTATCTCACCTGTCGCCTTACCTATTCAAAACTAGGAAGCTCCTCTCTAGAAATTCTTCCACGTCTTTGAGTTTTTTCACGTATCCTTTCGCGGTACCTGTAGGCCACTACGACAATAAGAATAACTATTATTAATACAATTATCCATGTCAGGTCAAACGGCTTCGCTGTTTGTGGCTGTTCCTGAGCATCGCATCTTTCAACTTTTGACCAACCAGCGGGCACGTCGCAGGGCGTGCTGAATTCCATGCAGATTGTATTGTCGTTATCGTTTCGGGCATATACCTTATATGTCTTGGGGCAGTTGGTCACTGTTATCGTCTTTGTGAATCTTTCCGACTTTCCAGAGTAGTTTGCTACGGCAATGAGCGTGTATTTGCCGGGTCTGCTTGTCTGCAGGCTGTAAACAAGCGAGACGTTCTTTGTCGCTGCCAGGCCGGTGGTCATCGCGTAGACATCATAGGTTTTATTTTCCACCACAGACACCGGGCCTGATACACCTGCAAGGCTTGTATTGCCCTCGACCCAAGGCCTGGATATATTAAGCGTGTTTTCCGTGTAGCTATAGACGCGAATATAGCTGATGTCAACATAGGGAACGACTATAATCTTAACAGTATTCACGCCTGTGTTCAAAACATCCTTGACATCAAATATCATATCCACATTCTTGCCAGTGGACGTGCCCGGGCCGCAATATACAGTAGAAGTGTCAGCGCACACCTGCGTATCATTGACGTTGTGGACAGCGATCTTCACCGTGTTCCATCCGGGCGCTGCGACTGGCTTTATGCGCGTGTAGTTCTTAACATAAATCTGCTTGTCAGGATCGTCTGCTATGTCCCAATGTGCATGTGTTCCATTAGCCCAGGAACCTGTCAAAGAGATGTCATAGCGTCTGGTGGCAGAGTTATAGGTACAGTTTTTCGCTTCTATCTTTGCATAACACACCAGAGCAGTTGTCTTGGGTGGCTGTGTCGGGCCTGGTCCTAGCGCCGGAGGAGCCGGTCCTGGCGTCGAGGATACGGAAGAGCCTGCAACCACAAAGGTTTTCGAGCCGCTGACAGGGTCTCTCTTTGTAGCGCCGCTTACATCAGTGACAAAAGCATAATATGTATGTTCGCCCTGGGAATACAAGGAAGCCCAGCTGCATGGCTGAGCAGAAGCATAGTTCGTGCACGTTTTCTTGAGCACATCATCTATGTAAACATTAATTTCGCGGAAGCTGTTAGGCCCACTGGCAACCGCTGTTATTCTCACAGAGTCCTGTGCGGTCGGGTTGCTTGGCGAGCTGCTCACATCAAGCACTATATTTGTCGTGCCAGGACCTGGTGGACCTGACGGGGTAACGTTCTGTGTGCCTGTCGCCTGTGTTACTGTAAAGCTCTTTGTGCCTGTCGCTGGATTTGTAACTGAACCTATTGAATCATAAGCTATGCCAAAGTAATTGTGAGTGCCGGCAGAATAAGTGGATCCGAGCGAACATATGAAATCAGTGCACGTCTTTGAAAGGACGCCGTCAACATAAATTTCTACCCTGTCTGCGTTGATGCTGGATGAAGCTGTTATTGTCACTATGTTGGCTGTTGTAGGAGTCGCAGGTGCATGTGATATGGTTAGCGACAATGACCCGCTGGTTGTGGTCGTGCCAGTAACATTTGCAGGTATTGTGGTTGTAGAAGGCACAGTGAAAGATTTAGCGCCGTCGGCCGGGTCTGTTCTTACGGCAAACGAATTGCTCGCCCTTGCGTAATAGCTATGAATACCTGCTGTGTATGCGGCGCTTAACAAACATGGTGACGAACTGCAACTTTTTACAACAAAACCGTCCACATATATTTCTATCTGCGTCAGGTTAGCGCCCGTAGAAGTTAAGGTCACCTGCCCGCTCGTAGGAGTCTGCGGCATGTGCGAAACCGTTATTGTCGGGTTTCCTGTAACTAAACCCAGACCTCCTACGCCTGTGCCAGGCTCGCAATAGCACGGATCCCAGTCACAGACAGAGCCGCACTGCTGGGTGCAGGAACAGCTTCCTAATGTCGTGTTTAATATAACCGTGCGCGTCTCGCCGTCAGCGCACAGAGCACCGCACTGGCCTCTGGTACAGCTGAATTCATACTGGTCATAAGTGCAGCCACAACCAGCGTCGCAGAACCCTAAGGCGTCGCGAATCCCGTAAAGCTTGCCTTCGCAAGTGTTCCTCGTTTGTGTGCATTTGGCATTGTTTTCCGTATAAGGCAGTTCGCACTGTTCGCCAGAATCAATTGTGTTGTCGCCGCAGCCCTTGCAGCGGACTGAAACAGTTTTTTCTGTCGGTGCAGCCGGCCTGCATCGGTTGTTATCAAGAGCATAACCTGTCAGGTTGAACGTGCCATAAGAAGTCCGGGGACAATCAAAGAAATCAGTGCTGTTAACGCTGCCTGTGCTGCTGCATTCCTGGCCTGAAACACGACAGCCTCCGCATCCGGGCTGCGAGGTGCGCACAGAACAGCTTAGCGCCTGGTTGCATGAGCCAGAGACATCAACAACATAAGTGTCCCGCGTTGAAACATTGAACTGGCCTGTCATTTCATGATGAGTGGAAGCATTCAAGCAGTCTGATGAAAGCGTGCCAAGGGCTCTGCAGCGGACTGTCCATTTGCCTGATGATGTGGCGTTGAAATCAAAGTTGAATGTCTGGAACTGCTGTCCGCCTATGGCAGCGCATGAGCCAGTAACACTAGTTCTTTCGCCGGCTGCGCCTGTCAGGTCGCATTGGGCATAGCCATAGTATCCTATATTGCCGATATTATGAACAGTAACGTCCATGCTTCCGGTAGTGCCCTTCTCGACCGTGCCCGCTGATATGGTGTCTATCTGCAATAGTCCGGAAGCGCCCCGGCAATAAGTGTTGTAGGTGCTC
>JBAZQV010000058.1:0-4757 GCA_041645025.1 Candidatus Aenigmatarchaeota archaeon | reverse complement strand
CCACGACAACAAGTACTGCAAAGATTGTGGAATTGTCTTAGAGGAGCAAAGATTCTGGTGAAGGTAGCACAACAAATCCGGAAAATACAAGATTCGAGTAGTTAGGAGACTGGACTTTTTCTGAAAAACATTGAAGGTATTTAAGCCTTTTGTTCAAGTATATTATACTCTTACTTCTTCAGAATTAAAGGTAAATAAAAATAAAAGCAATACGAGGTTTTGCACGATACTTTAATCGTAGAACCAACTTTTGCTTAGTAAAGGTGATAAAAATGGAAAAAATAGTACCAGATACAAGTGTACTTATATCAGGCATACTTACAGATCTGATTGAAAAAGGAGAGATAGCAGAGGCGGAGATAATTATTCCGGAATTTGCTGTTGAGGAGCTTCGGGCTCAGGCGTCCAAGGGCCGTGAAATCGGCTTCAAGGGACTCGAGGAAATGAAAAAACTGCGCACATTGTACAAGAATGTGAAAATGACAAAGTCAGGCCGTAGGCAGACTTATGAGGAAATACAATTGGCGAAAAGTGGCCGTATCGACGCGCTTATCATAGATGTCGCGCGCGAGCATGAAGCAACCATATACACATCGGACTACGTGCAGTATATGTTTGCAGAGGCCGAAGGCGTAAAGACGCGTTACTTCAAGCCCTATGAAAAGAAAAATCAGATGCTTCTTTCTGAAATGATGACTCCTGATACAATGAGTTTGCATCTTAAGGAGGGGACAATGCCTGCTGCGAAAAGAGGCCATCCTGGAAACTTCCAGCTTGTGAAGCTGTCAGAAGAAAGGACAACCCCAGAGCAGCTGGAAATAATGATAAAGGAGATAATGGACGCTGCACGCTACGAGTCCGACGCCTTTGTGGAAATAGGCGGTCACACGGCAACCGTGGTACAGCTTGGCGACATGAGAATAGCAATAGCACGCCCTCCGTTTTCCGACGGAATCGAGATAACAGTCGTGAGGCCTATAGTCAAGCTGACGCTTGATGATTACAAGCTCTCGGAAAAGCTGAAAGAAAGGCTGACTAAAAAAGTCGATGGCGTCCTTATAGCAGGGCCCCCGGGCTCTGGAAAATCTACGTTCGCTGCATCGGTTGCCGAATTCTTCGAGGAAAAGGGAAAAATTGTAAAGACAATGGAATCGCCGCGCGACCTTCAGGTCAGGCCGGAGATTACACAATACTCTAAGTTAAAGGGTTCCTTTGAAAACACAGCTGACATGCTGCTTCTCGTAAGGCCGGATTACACGGTATACGATGAGATTCGCAAGACAAATGATTTCGAGGTATTCGCAGACATGCGCCTGGCAGGCATCGGCATGATAGGCGTTGTTCACGCTACTGAGCCAATAGATGCCATACAGCGTTTCATTGGTAGAGTAGAGCTGGGAATGATTCCGCACATAATAGATACTATAATTTACATAAAAGATGGAAAGGTCGAAAAGGTTTATTTTGTTTCGCTGACCGTTCGCACACCAACCGGCATGACCGAAGCAGACTTGGCCCGTCCGGTTGTCGAAGTGAAAAACTTTGAGACCAATGCACTTGAGTACGAAATATACACCTATGGTGAGGAAAATATAATCATACCTGTTACGGGTAAAAAAGAATCCGGACTTTCGAAACTGGCAAAGAAGCAGATACTTTCCGAGCTGCGCAGGTTTGACCACAGCGCAGAGGTGGAAATAGTCAATGACAACAAGGCCATCGTTCGCGTTGAAAACGATATGATAGCACGCCTGATAGGAAAAGGCGGAGAAACGATAAAGGCACTCGAGGAAAAGCTGGGCATAAGTATAGAAGTAAGTCCAAAGGTCGCCACGCTAGGAAAAGAGGTTACATTCGAAGAAGAAGAAACCGGCGCCTACATAGTGTTTACCTTTGGTGTCCGCCCTGGAAAGATTGCAAATTTCTACGTGGGCGAGCAGTATCTGTTTTCAGCAACCATAGGAAAAAACAGTCAGATACGCGTGAGCAAGGATAGCGACATAGGGAAAGACATCCTGCGCGCAATCATAAGCGACAAGCTGAAGGTCTTCATCTAGACTACTTCATAGGGTTTTCAGCTTTCAGGTTCGGGATTTTTCCGAAGTCCTTTATGTTTTCAGTGTAAATCCTGCTGATGCCGTTTTCCAGAGCAGTTTCAGCTATAATGCAGTCCCAGATGCTTGTATTGCAGTTCTTTGAGAGCAGCACCGCTCTTTTGACAGTTTCATGTGTATAGTTTATTTTTTCCCAGTTGACAGAATCTATGATGCCAGAGACCACAGCGCCAGCGTCTTCAGAAGAAAGAGGATTTTTCAGTTTTCGTGTCAGCACAAAAAATATCTCTGCCAGGATTTGGTTGGAGACAGCAAGACGCGTTTCGCCCCTGAATACCCTGTCCAGCAAGTTCCTGCATGCCTCATGCTTCTTTTTATCGAACGTATCGTAAGCGTAGACAACAATGTTTGTGTCCACTAGAATGCTATCGCTCATGAAGCTCGTCCCTTGATTTGTAAAGCAGGCCACCACTGTTGTGACCTTTGTGCATCAGTTCGACAGCCCTTTTCACGCTGCCGCTTTCGGCCCTGAGCCACACTTCCATAGCTTCAGTGACAGCTTCCCCAAGGTAGCCCTTGCGCTTGCCGTACTTGCTGCCGGCCATCTTTCTGAATCTTTTCTCTACGTCATCCCTCACGCTTATTGTCATTATAGCCATACTATTCACGTCATATATTTAGATAATTGAATATTTAAATATGTCTATGTGTAAATACATACGATTCATGTGCCAGGTAAATCTAAAATTGTGTCACTGCATAAGGGCATTAATCTGCCCGGCTTCAGGGTTTTCTACAACTACAAACCGCTTAAGAAAAGCAACATAAGACTGGTACAAAACAGGATTAGCTACTTCATAGACCTTTATAGAGACGGCATTATTACTAAGGAAGAAATTCTGATGCGAATAGACGGATGTCGGGAAGATTGAAGAAATCTATGGCATGATCTAGCGCTTTCTTTTCTTATGTCGCTGCCTCAGCGCCAAATCCAGTTCAATCAGAGTCATGGAAAGTATTGCGCTGTTCAGGAACATGAGCGGCAGGTCGTTTATCTGGAATGTGTAATAAGTGAGGAATGAAAGCCCTACGACATATGCGAGGACGAATTTTATGTCAGGAACCTTTCCATTTTTCCATGACTGGTATGCCTCGTAAATCCATGCGCCAAGAATAATGAAGCCGCCGATAAACCCGATTTCCATTTCATTTATATGCCCTTTAGCTGTTTTTAATGATTTCCATACATTTTTAATTCATGCTCTCGTAGCTCAGTTTGGATAGAAGACGAAGATCAAAAATCTTCTGCCTATTATGCACCTGCCTCCTATTGGCACGGAGGTGAACAGAGCAAGACGGCGGTTTTGCAATGACGACCATGCCAGAGCGATAGATTGACGCAGCTTTGCTGCGTATCCGGGAAAGCAGGGGGTCGCGCGTTCGAACAGCCCTTTTCAAAAAAGCGCTGGCGGAAAACCAGCACAGAAAAGGCTCGAAATTCGCGCCGGGAGCGCTATAATAAAATTCAAATAGGAGATGGTAAAACCTTAGGAAGAACCTAGGTTCTTCCTCGGTGCCGGGAGCGCTTATGGGAATTGAAGTGAGTAAAAGAAACGGCAAAATAGAATTTCCGTTTGAATTAGGCAAAGCTACATCTATGTATGTTAAATCTTCTGACAGCACACAGTTAACAATCGTGTCTCCGGAGAGGTGGGACGCTGCGTACCAAAGTCAGTCAACGAGCGGCAAGTTACACATGAATTATAGAAGCAGACCTGTTGAGGTGAATGGCAGGTATATAGACATTGGCAGGGACACTTCCAGGTGGCTGGGAAGACGTAAATTTGAAGCTGTATTTCGCGCAGATGCATTTAATCCGGACGAAATGAATTCAGATATAATAGTAATAAGGCCGCGTCAACAAAGGCAATCTAGTCCTTATTAAATAATCTTTAAATCTCGCCTCTCAGAATATGATAATTATAAGCAAAGGGGCATGTTTGATGAAATTTATCCTATTGGCAGCGGTGTTCTCGCTTTTCCTGCTTAGCCCCGCCTTCGCCGCAGGCAATCTCAGCGTCACGAGCACCAGTCTTGCGCCAGCCTACATAAACACACGCACTGTTACAAACATGCTTAACCTTACAATGAATTCTACGGTCGGAAACACCAATATAACTTCCCTGAACGTGACCATCAGTGGCAATACGACAATAGGAAACGTAACCGGAATTTTCCTCATTAACGCTACCGGCTCGACCATAGCGTCGAGCACCACCAACTCTACGACAAGCAAATTTACCGTAAGCATACCGGCAGGTTTTAACGCATCTTCCGGCGCAAACACATCTTTGGTAATAGCAGTAAACCTCTCTGGCTCAGCACCTAAAACCAATGTATCAATACAAATAAGCAGTTCTGCTGAATTCGTTGTAGACGGCAGCAGTAATGTAACATTTGCTGCGGGTTTTGTAAACTCCACAGAGTCGCTGATACAGGATATCCATGCAAATGCTTCCATATCACCGAATTTTGTTGATACAAGCGCGATAAATCAAACGCTTGTGTATACATTAACACCAACAGGCACGGACAGGATTAACCGTACAATAATTACCATACCATCCGGATATAATTTCACTAACATATCGAGTATTGAGGTATCAGGCTCGAATTCATCATCATTATCATCCTATACCATAG
>JBAZQV010000057.1:0-4886 GCA_041645025.1 Candidatus Aenigmatarchaeota archaeon | reverse complement strand
ATGAACTGGCGCCTGAGCTCTCTCGATAAATACACACTTGTCTCAAACAGCGACAGTCACTCGCCATATCCGTGGCGGCTTGGAAGAGAGGCAAACGTGTTTGACCTGAAAAAAGTCACCTACGATAATGTAATCAACGCAATAAGAACAAAAAATAATTTCGCCTTTACCATCGAGACATATCCGGAATATGGAAAATACCATTATGACGGGCATGCTGTCTGCGGCTTTTCCAGCAGTCCTGAAGAAAGCATAAAACTAAACGGGCTGTGCCCAAAATGCGGGAAAAAACTTATCATAGGCGTGCAATACAGGGTGGACCAGCTGGCTGACCGTCCTGCCGGTTACACGGCAAAGGACGCGATACCATTCAAAGCTGTCATACCGCTTAGCGAACTAATATCAGCTGTGATTGGCTCGCCACTTGCCTCGAAAAAAGTCACGGAAATCTACAATCTTCTCATCAGCCGTTTCGGAAGCGAGTTCAACATACTTCTCACAACAGAAAGAGGAGAGCTGCAAAAAGTTATTCATGAAAAGCTCGCTGATGTAATAATAAAAAATAGGGAAGGCGGCCTGAAAATAACCCCAGGTTATGACGGCGTCTACGGAAAAGTAGTTCTTGGCGACGGGGAAAAGCAGATGTCGCTTAAAAACTTTGCAAAGAAGTGAATATATGGAATGCATATTTTGCGATATTGTAAACGGCAAAGCACCATGCCACAAAATATGGGAAGATGACAAACACTTAGCAATACTTTCAATTTTTCCAAATACTGGGGGATTCACAGTCGTAATAACAAAAAAGCACTATTCGAGTTATGCTTTTGACGTGCCGGAAAATGTTTTTCTTGACCTCATGACGGCATCGCGAAAAGTTGGAAGACTGCTTGATAAAAAACTGGGTGATGTGGGCAGAACGGGACTGATAGCAGAAGGTTTCGGTATCAATCATCTTCATACAAAACTTTTTCCAATGCATGGAACAAAAGCAGAGAAATGGAAAGCGGTAAACTCCAAAGTAGACAAATATTTTGAGAAGTATGAAGGCTATATTTCTTCTCATAATGGCAAACGTGCTGATGACAAAAAATTGGCTGAACTGGCTAAAAAAATAAGAAAGTAAAATCAAGCGGCGTGTTCTATTTACTGTATAAAGAATTTGTCAAGTGCTTTACGCAGCCCAATCTTTCGACTTATCCGCTTTGCTGCAGGCCAAGCACATCGGCGCTTATAGTGGCATCGGTGTAATATCTGTACCACAATTTGAATGTTAGTGATATGGTGCCCATCGGATTGTCAACCCACTGGGCTCTGTCTATGGCAATTGTGCAACCGAATGGCGCACGCTTGTCAGAGCGCAGTTTCACCAAGTTTTGTATCGCGTTGCCGGAAACAAATATTTCAGTGCCGCTGTTCGCACCCAAGCAGTCATAGAAATATGCACCAGGTCCATTTAGCTCGACTGTTGAAAATATGAAACCATTTGCACCCTGATCAGACATTACGTCGCTCTCCAGTGGGAGCGGCCAGCCATTGCCAACGTTCTGGAACTCTATAAGATAATTTACAAGCTCATAGTTTGGCTGTCTCTGATTTACAATTATAGGATTCTTACCGCGAGCAACAACCACCTGTATTGGCGCGAAGTAAGAATTCTCTACGGTTATCGGAATATCCCCAGCCTGACCCAAAACCTCGCGGCGCTCTGCCTCTGCCTTGTTGAATGCCTGCAGGTTTATCTGGGCATTTGATGTGTACATATAAGATACGCGTGCCGTGATTGGGTAGTTCGTGTGCACGCCTTCAGGAAGCACAGGAGGTCTGAGCAACCATTGCGTCGTAAAGGATTGACCAGGCTTGTTCTGGGCAGGCACAGCCGGGCTCATGGAGTCAAAATATTTCACGTCCTCATACTGCGACAATCCGCCAGCAGCACTACAGAATCTTGAAGTGAACTGATTCCATGCGTTATTGACATAAGTGCTTAAGCCCATTCCAGACTGCCGGCTATAGGCAAAGTTGACATACCCATTCTGCGGATCCCAATAATTAAAGGCCAACTGTCCATTTGCATAATTAAATCCGATTCCGCTTGTTCTCCAAGGCCTTGCGTAAGCCAAAGGCTGGCTCATTTGGTTATACCAGGATTCTATTCCGTACAGTTCTGCGGTAACGCATCTTGCGGTTGTGCCACCAACATTCTCCACGTCAAGGAAGAAGGAAGCTGTATCGTCCGGTTCCAGTACTTTTGGATCAAGAGAAAACTCGTTTATAACTATGGCGTCGTTGGGACTTTTGTTTCCAATGCCACCAGCGCAGCCGCTGACAGCCACGACTGCAATAACAAGCAAAAAATGCCATACCTTCATAATTATAATTCTGTTCGGCGGCTTAAATAATTAAGTAAGGCGTGGATTGCGTTCATGCTCGTTTTTTATTGACGGATAGCTATAGCTAATCAATATTTTTAGTCAGAATTGCACTACTGCCCGACGACCTGCACGTTCACTGTCTGCTTGACATAGTATCTGTAGCGGATATTGAAGATGAACTGCAACGTATCCTCGGTGTGAGTCGGTCCAAAGACTGCCTTGCTTATCTTTATGTTACATGCAAGAGGCAGGCTGCCCTTGCCGATTTCTCTCAATCTTACAAGTATGTCTGCATTATCCAGGTCAAGGTGAGTACCGCTTCTTGCTCCGAGGCAGTCATCAAATTCCACGCCAGGACCAAGCAGATCTATGGTTCCCCGGAGACGTCCGCCAGCGCCCCTTATTACACCATCATCTTCAGGCGTTATAGGGTATCCATCGCCGACATTGTCTATCTGGATTCTGAATGGGTAAGTCTCAAATTTGTTTGAAGTTGATGTGTCAACGATTATAGGTGCCTGGTATCTCTCAGGTATGCTCATCTTCAGCGGGCCGTTGCTGTTGACTATTTCGAAGGCATTGGTAACCTGCTCGCCAAGGCTTTGCTTTCTTCTGTACTCATCCATGGAAACAAGCTTTACCGTAAGGTGACCGCTTGTGTTGTAATCATAAGTTACTCTCGCAGTTATAGGAAGACTTGTTGTGATACCCTGAGGAATTTCCGGTGTTATTATCTGCCAGTTGGCTATACGGAATTCACCAGGTATGTTCCTGCTTGGGAAAGGCGGTCTTAAAGTAAGATCTCCCCATTTCGGAAGCGTGGAATCTATTGCATTACCAAGGCTGTCTCTCCACTGACCCTGTACGCCAAAAATATCTGCCTGTACGTTTCTTGCGGTTGTGCCACCTATGTTTTCTATTTCAAGATCAAAGATGACAGGCTCGCCCTTATATGCCTGAAGAGGAGAAGCAGTAAAGCTGTTTATAGTAACACCGCGACTTGAGTCAGATGTGACCTCTCTCGTGTTAGTGCAGCCAGAGGCAAGAATAACAGCTAGCAAAAGAATCGGTATAATTATCTTGTTCATTTAATCATCCTTCTGAATATATTACACTAAAGTTCTTTATATAACTTTTGCCTTGAACAACTGAATGGTAAAAACTATGTTTTCTATCTTAATATATTTATCCCGAGCGTGTTCCTGACCTCATATTTATAAGTCAATTTGACCATTATCTCTGAGTTTCGGAAGCCGCCAAGGCCGATGTAGTCAGGGGTTGCCTTTATTTCGCATGCTATGCGCGGGAACGCCTTTCCATTGGGCGACAGCGTAGTTATCGGCGGACAGTATATGATATTCGCATTTTTTTCGTTGGTTCTGGCGGAGAAATCACCCGGCGCTATGTCGCCGATGAAACCATTTCCTATATTCTTGATAGTGAAATAAACAAAATATTTTTTATCCTGCCTTATGACAAGTGGTGGTGCTTCGCTAAAATCAATCTCTATCATAACGTTGCTGTCCTTATAGAAATAGTTGCTCGGCTTTTGCTGGTAATCACCGGTTGCTGCACGGCGCTGATATTCGCCTTCGTTCATCAGCTCAAAAACCTGGTTTGCAGATAAATCGGTTTCGAAAGATGCTTTGGAATTGACCTCTGTACGGACGTTTGGCTCTACTATCTGCGGTGCAGTAAGCCTGCAGGATATTGATTGAAATTCGTTTGGCAGCAGGCTGGAAAACTCCCGCATACAGCCATTGCTCTGGAGCATTCCTGTATCAAAGAGCTCCACCACAACGTTCCTAATGGTTTTCATGTTGCGGTTGTCCACATCAATATGCAGGTCAAGAACGCTGTTTGAAAAAACCATTGGCGGGTCTGCCTGAAGCGAAACAACAAGACCATTGCCTGTCGTCACGGAAGTGCAGCCGCTTACAGCCAGCACAGACAGGATTACAATTACAACTGCACAGCGCATGATAACTATTGATTTGCTTCAAATAAAAAGAATAATTAATGCGAAGTTCTGTTACTAAAGGTAGAACGTTCTGTTCGTCTAGCAAGTAGTTAGCATTTGACCTTCCCTGCTTTACCTATACATTTTGGAACGGGTTTATGGTCATATCAACAGAATTCCTGAGCTCGTAATTGTACGTCACGGTTGATGTTATCTGCAAAGAGCGGAAAGGCTCATTAAGAGGCTGTTTCAGTTTTACAGTAAAGCGCAGTGAGGAGCGTGACTGGTCGCGGTAGAGGGGTATTACGCCATCGGAAACCTTCTTGCCAGTGCTATCCACACTGCCTGTGTTTTTACACACCGTGTTCTGCCCGTTATCAGTACAAGAAAATTGTTCACTATACTTTCCGTTCACAACTTCCAGTTCAGGCGGAAATACTATTTGCATCTGATTGCTGTCTATTTGGGAATTTACCAATGTGCCAGAGCCGCGATTCTTTATGGTGAAGAACATTACTGTTTCAGGCTGGCTAGTGCTGATAGGCCCGCTA
>JBAZQV010000056.1:0-4960 GCA_041645025.1 Candidatus Aenigmatarchaeota archaeon | reverse complement strand
CTGTTACTTTTTCTGTGTGAGTTATGTCAGCCGGAACAAAAAATTGTGTTCCTACAGCAATGACTATGACAAATATCTTGAAAATAGCAAAGATAATAAGAACCTTGCGAAAATCCTTGTCTTTAAACAAGTCCAATAGTTTCGAAAACGCTTGTATACGCATGAACAATCTAATGGGCATAAAAAGTTTAAAAATCAATTTTTTTGTGTTATGAAGCGGTTCAAAATCTTCATGCTGGGAATCAGCGTACTGATACTGCTAGCAATAGTGATGTACGCAAATCCTGTTGTTTTAGTCAACCTGATAATTAAAAGCAACTATTCGCTCATAGTCATTGGGTTTGGTGTTGCATTTCTTACGATGCTTCTGGGCGCTCTGAAATGGAAAGTATTGCTAGATGGCATCGGTTTTTTAGAAGTGTTCCCTGTCCAAATGCTTGGCTATACCATAAGTAATTTTACTCCTGGCAAAGCCGGAGAACCGGCAAAAGCCGTGCTATTGAAAATAAGCAAAGGCATACCAATATCCTCGTCGCTTACGTCAATCATATGGGAGAGAATGTCAGACGTTTTTTCCCTGCTCATATTATCTGCTATAGCAATAAGCAACCTGTCTGTAACATCGAATTTTTTCTTCGCCGGTGTCGCAAGCATGGTTGTTTTTGGCGGACTAATAGCTGTTTCCTTTCTGGTATTGTACAGCAAAAGATTTGGGATGAAAATATTCAGATTGGTCAAAAAATTGCCGCTATTAAAAAGGCTTCCTGAGAACTTCATGGATCTTTTCTACAAAGTGCGTATAAAGAAAGTGAGGATAGTGAAGTGTTTTACCATAGCGCTCATAACATGGTTTCTCGAGGGCTTCATACTTTATTTTGCACTGTCGGCGTTTGGGGTTAGCCTGAATCCGCTTGTGCTGGCCGGCATAGTAGCGCTCTCTGTGGTGATAGGCATCGCTTCATCGTTGCCAGGCGGCCTGGGAACAACAGAAGTGGTCATGACTTTTCTTCTTGGACTGAACGGCGTCGAAAGCAGCATCGCCATAGCAGCAACAATAATGTTCAGGTTCATGACAATATGGTTTGTAAACCTGCTGGGTGGCGTTTCTTTCCTTTATCTCAGCAAGAAGTTTGATATTAAAAATATTTTTTAAGTAGCTATAAATCAAGACCGTGGTTCAGGTCTTTTTTGCGTTTTCTGTTAATCCTAGCAGTCCAATCGTTCCAGCTCTACTTACAGCATGTCGGTAGCAAGCAGGAACACTGTTTTAAGCATGGCAATTTTCGGCATTTTTATCCAGGCTTTGCTGAACTTGTCGTAATCAAATCTTTGGAGGTTTTCTATTGACGGTCCTAGCTGGAGGAATATCTTGTCTATTTGTTTGTTTGTAAGCCGCCTGTAAAGCATACGAACAAGAAACTGTTTGTCAATCTCCCAGGCAAAATCCTTTTTCCACGCCGCTTCGTAGTGTTTCAGGACTCCTGCGTCAAACCTCTCCTTGATAAACGCCTTTTCTATGGTGGCTGCCGCATAGGTTGTTGCCTTCAATCCGAACATTATGCCGCCGCCGGTCAGCGGCTTGTTCTGGCCGCACGCATCGCCAACCAGGATCGTTCTGTTTGAGTAGCTCCTGACATAACCTGTCGGTAGCAGGTGTGCAAAAATCTCGCCTTCAGGAAGGTAGTGCTGCTTTTTGAAGTAATCAAGGTACTCCCTAGGTCTGACGTCTGATATTGTTCCATACTCATTGTTCTGTGGTATTATCCAGGAGAAGAAATTTGGTGAGAAGTATTTGTTGATAAACACATTTATGTTGCCGTCCATGCTTCTTCGTGTTTTTACAATTATGCCTAGCGAGAGAAAAGGTCTTGGTATTTTTGCGTATTTTCTTACAATGGAATTCGCGCCATCAGCACCGACAACAAGTTTGCCCTGGTAAGACCCGCCTGTTGTGTGTACCGTAACAAAATCCTTGTCATAAGTAACGCCAAGGGTGTTTTCATAGACGATTGTGGCATTTTTTCTGGCAGATGCCCTGAGGTCCATGGAGAAATCTGTTCTTTTTATTATGTAAGCAAACGGGTCTTCGCTTCCAAGAGTAAATGAATGTCCTGAAGGTGAGAAAACCTCAATTTCACGTATTTCATGCTTTACCAAGGACTTGCCGAAAATGTTAAGAAAGTCTGCAGACACAATACCGCTGTCCTTTAAAATCACTTTTTTATTCTTTTCTATGAGCATTACATTAAGTCCGTTAAGCTTGCTGGCAAGGTATGCTCCTGTAACGCCACCGCCAACAATTATAACGTCGTACATATTATCACAAGATAAATATCTGCGACCTAAAGGTCGCAGTATTTTTGCAAGAATGTAAAGTATTATAAACGGCTTAAAAGCCGTGGTATTGAACTACATTCATTGCAATAAAATAAAACGCCAAAATTTATAAGACCCATAAAAAGGTAATAAAAATGCTTTATGAAAAATTCGAAAAACATTGGAAAATCTGGCTCTGGATACCGATCATTCTGCTAATTTTATCCGTCGGGGTTATTTCAAACAACATAGCGTCCAAAGGCTCGTTCATGGAAAGGGACATCGAGCTGACAGGCGGGAAGTCAATAACATTTGAGGTTGCTTCTGTAGATGTTGATGTTATCAAGTCCCAGCTGCCTTATGCAAAAGTGCATGTGACTAGCGGTGTCAGCAGGAATCTGATAATAGAAATGTCTGTGGACAAGGATGAGGGTGAGATTATCAGCACTATCTCGCGCCACGCGAGCGTAATTGGATCGCCCACAGTAAGAACAGTAGGCCCCTCCATAGGCAACATATTTTTTCAGCAGACACAAATAGCGCTGGTCCTTGCATTCATATTGATGGCAATAACGGTTTTCATTCTTTTCCGTTCAATCGTGCCTTCGCTTATAGTCATCCTTGCTGCCACTGCTGACATCGTCATCACCATTGCAGTCCTCAGTATTCTTGGTGTCGCGCTTTCTCTTGCAGTTATCGCAGCTCTTCTGATGGTGATAGGCTATTCTGTCGATACCAACATGGTACTCACGTCCGAGCTCCTCAAGGGGCGGGGCAGCGTCAGCGCCGGAATCAAGCGGGCAATGAAAACCGGCCTGACAATGACTTCAACGATATTTGTGGCGTTGGTAGCGTTGTATTTTCTTTCAGGCTCTTTGATTATCGAACAGATTGCGCTTGTGCTTATAATAGCTACTCTGCTTGACGTGCCCACGACATGGATGACTAACGCGGGCGTGCTCCGATACTGGTTGAAAAAGAGGGGAAGGACATGAACACGAACATGAAAATTGTGCTGTTTATAGCGATGCTTGCTCTTACTGTTGCGGGCGCGTTATTCCTGCCTTCAACGCCAGTCATCCTGTTGGGTGTCATTATTTTATTTTTAATTATAGTTCCGCGGGACATGCTGAAGAATATTCGCATGCTAATTTGGTTTGTATTTATTCTTTTGTCTGTAGTCCTGATTTCGTTTAATTATAACGCAAGCGGCTTCGGCGTTGTATCAATTGACAAGAACTCAACGGTAACTAGCCTTGCTGTAGGCGAGATACTGTACAAAATAAATGATGTCCCTGTCACAGCTGACAGCATTGCAAGCGAATATTTCGGCACCATAAAGCTCGAAACGAACCGCGGGCAGAAATTCGTGCGGGCGAACGGCGTGCTCGGAATTGAGGCGGATGAAGTGCCGTCATCGAGTCTCAGGTTCGGGCTTGATCTGAAAGGCGGGGTGCGCGCGGTTCTTGAGGCAAATTCAACAGACAACGCAACGCTGGACCAGATAATCTCCACTCTCCAGACAAGGATCAATATCTACGGGTTGCGGGAATCCGTATTCAGGCCCGTGTATCATGAAGGCAAGGGTTTCGTCGAGATAAGCATAGCCGGTGGGAACAAGGAGGAGCTGAGAAGCCTGCTGGAGAACCAGGGAAATTTCGAGGCAAAGATAACAATAGCGCCTCGTGTTTCATCCGGTTCAGGAACTATACGCCTTGAAAGAAATCATAATTTCTCTGTTTCTAATGGCTCCGTAATCATGGATGGCAAAACTGTCCGCGAAAAAGAGGCTTTTGTACTGGATGGGATTCCATTTGTCCTTGACACGGTTTCGGATAAGATAAACATGACTGCAACCGTGTTCAATAGCGACGACGTCAAGACTGTCTTCTTCGACCCGCAGCGCTCGCGCATTGAGTTAGAACAGGACAGCTACAGGTGGTCTTTCTCAATCCAGCTGGGGCAGGAAGGCGCGCAGAAATTTGCATGGATCACGAATAACCTTGAACTCGTGCCGGGAACGGGCTACCTCAGCTCTCCTATAGTGCTTTATCTGGACAGTAATCTCGTGGATTCTCTCAGCATTTCATCCACTTTGAAGGGGCGTGTCGAGACAGAGATACAGATAAGCGGTTCGTCTGACACGAGGGACGCCGCAATAAAGGAAAGGTCCCAGCTGCAAAGTATCCTGCGCTCAGGTGCGCTTCCTACATCTGTAGAAATCGTCCAGCTTGACGCGATTTCCCCAACGCTCGGGACATCGTTCTTGGTGAACGCTGCTCTCGCCGGCTTCGTTGCCCTTGTCGGCGTCATTATTGTCGTGGGCGTTAGGTACAGGAGGCCAAAGATAGTCTTGCCGATGATAATAATTTCGTCAAGCGAGATTTTGATAATTTTAGGCATCGCGTCCATGATAGGTTGGACGATTGACCTGCCGGCAATTGCAGGCATAATCGCGACGTTAGGAAGCGGTATCAACAGCCAGATAATGATAATAGATCAGGCGCTGCGAAAGGAAGTTGAAACGACGACGCTGAAAGAGAAGCTGAAGAACGCCTTCTTCGTGATATTCGGCGCCGGCGGAACCGTAATCGCCGCGATGATACCTCTGATGATTATAGGATTCGGCCTGCTGCGTGGCTTC
>JBAZQV010000055.1:0-5265 GCA_041645025.1 Candidatus Aenigmatarchaeota archaeon | reverse complement strand
AAGAAAGTCGTGATATGGAACTAGACAAGAAAACGGGACTTAGTGTCAACTTTAAATAATCTAATAGCATATAAAGTAATACATAATGATGTAATGTGATGTAAAATGATTATATCGAACAGTTCACCATTAATTTTGCTTTCGAAGATAAACAGGGTTGAATTGTTCAGGGAATTGTACGGTAAAATTTTTATCGCAAATGCCGTGCAGGCAGAAGTCATAGAAAAGGGCAAAAAAGAACATTACAGCGATGCTTTCATAGTCGAAAAATATGTCGGAAATTTCATATTCGTGAAGGAAGTCGTGAAAAGCGAAGAGCTTTCGAAACTGAAATCCGCACTCGGCGCGGGCGAGGCGGAATCAATAGTGCTGTGCAAGCAGGAGCATGCGGAAATGCTAATAATTGACGACTGGAAATCAAGGAAAATCGCGGAGTCCGAAGGAATAAGATGCAAAAGCACTCTTGGCGTGCTTTTTGAAGCGCTGCAAAAAAACAAGATGACGCTGGACGAATACGAGCAGTCCATAAAAAAGCTTGCGCAGTCCGCGTGGATTTCGGGCGACATTGTGGCGGAGTTTTTGCAGGCAGCATATAAACTTCGAGGTGGTAAAAATGAAATTTGAAAGAGTAAGCCTGACTTTGCCGGGCGAGATGCTTGAGAAATCTGACAAGATAGCAAAAGAGAGAAAAGAAGACAGGTCTACAATCATGCGCGAGCTGCTGTCGCGAGGTCTTAATGACTATTTGGAAAAATCAACAATCAAGCTCTATTCGAATGGCGTAATCTCGCTTGGGAAAGCATCGGAAATAGCCGGCGTGTCTGTATGGAAATTCATCGACTTGCTGAAAGAAAACAAGGTCGCGATAAAATATGATATCGATGACATGAAGAAGGATATGGTATAAAGCGTTCCAAGAAAAGAATCGGCATACTATATCTTGGAACGCTTTAAGTGAACCAAGTTTATAATATCACGATTCATTACTTGGTTCACATTAAGAGATGAATAAAAGACGCAATTACGACGAGAAATCCGGTTCGTTGTTCATCTGCATCAGAGAAGACGAAGAGGAGAACCTTTGAAGAATTCACAGGCGAAAAGAAAACAACAAAAGAAAGGCAAAAAAGCAATATCGGCAATGGCTCAAGGGACAAGCGGCAGCAGGGACAGGGAAAAGAAAAAATCGCGGTCAACCCCGGCAGCTGCAGAAACCAAAGGTTTCTGAGCTCTCAAAGAAGCAGGGCTTCTTTGCAGATCGGGACGACGAGCCCCAACTCGACGTTGCAGGTCAACGGCAACATAGTGGGAACGACAAAGAACTTCCAGATTCCGCATCCTCTCGGCACAAAGAACTGGCTTGTTCACAGCACGATCGAGGGGCCTGAGATTGCTGTTTACTACCGCGGTGAGGGGCAGCTGACAAATGGAACAACTATTATCTTAGATTCATTGAAAACGCACGGCTTCAGCCGTGCGATGAAACACAATGAATCTGGGATCCCATCTTCCAACAAACCCACGACTTTAGTCGTGGGATATAAGGAAGATGTGATAACGCTGCCTGCATACTTCGAGGCGCTTGTCCGAAAAGAGAACCGGACTGTTATCTTAGATTCATTGAAAACGCACGGCTTCAGCCGTGCGATGAAACACAATGAATCTGGGATCCCATCTTCCAACAAACCCACGACTTAGTCGTGGGATATAAGGAAGATGTGATGCTTACTTCAATCGGGAAAGGCGTTCCGCCTTATTTAGAGGAAATCAATGGCAGTAAAAAGGGCGGGGAATGACATGGAAACAATATGCAGACTGTTTCCTTGCATCACTATAAAAACCAAAAATTTGCGATAGTTTTATAACCTGCCGGGCTAAATGTATTTGTGGTATATATGAAAGAGCTGTCAAAAACGACATTGAAGGTATTGACCGACATCACAGGGGAAACAAATCTTGGAACAGCTATAAACTCTACTTTAAAGGACGCATTGGAACATAGGATGAGTCTTGTAGAAAAGGGCATGAAGAACCTTGGAAAAAAATACGGGATGAATTTCTCCGAATTCAACAAAAAGTGGCATGAAGGCAAGATTAAAAACAAGTTCTCTTATAATGTCGAAAAGGATTATATAGAGTGGGAAACCCTTGATACAAGGAAAAAAAGACTTAAAGAGGCTTCCAGATGGTTAAAGTAGCAGCGTCTGAATTCTCCAAAGAAATAATAAGAATATGCTCAGAATCTAAGATTGTAAATATCTGGGACGTAAAAATATACGAGGATATCGTTACAAAGATCAGAATTTTTCTCACTGACAAGTCCTTTATAGAAGTTTATTATAACTTTGAAACGGGGAAGATTTCTTTTGCGTGGATAAGAAATAACAAAAGAGTTTACGGCGCAGATAACCTGGCATATTGGCACTTGCATCCTATAGAAAATCCTGAAGACCACGTTAAATCGGATGAAATATCTTTCACACAATTTCTGCTTAATGTCGAAAAATATTTTGGAAAGAGCAATTTCGGTAAGGGGATAAAACGGGCCCAACGTCAATAATGGGACAAAGGGAGAAAGCAAATCAAGTCAACCCCGGCATTGGCACGACGGGGACGGGATACACTTTGACTGTAAGCGGAACAGCGTGGGTTACTTCGGGTGCGTGGTCGGGCTCTGATATACGATGGAAGCAGAACATAACTTCTCTGCAAAGTTCGCTTGACAGGGTCATGCAGCTCAAACCCGTGAACTTTGACTGGCGTGCAAGCGAGTTCCCTAACCTGCATTTCAGCAACGGCACGCAAATCGGGTTCATCGCTCAGGACGTTGAAAAGGTCATACCCGAGGTCGTCACTACTGATAATAACGGCTACATGATATCCTACGAGAGGATCACTCCTGTGCTTACTGGAGCTATACAGGAGCTGAACAGCAAAGATAATGATTTGAATGCGAAGGTCGCGGTGCTGGAAAAGGAAAACGCGGCGCAACAAAAAGAAATTAACGAGCTCAGGGCGCACATCGCAGCTCTTGAGGCGAAAATAAAATAAAGTGATAATCACGAATTAAAAATATTCGGCGCTTGAGGCAAATATGGTGGAATAAAAATCATCAGCGGAGAACGGCAGGAAGCAAGCAGCAAGAGGAATAAAATTGATAAAAATAAAAAGTGAGAAAATGAAAAACAAAAATCATCTATAAGCATCGTCGTGATGGGTGAAAGCGAGGAGCTTGACCGTTCTTGTAGCTTCGTCTATGGCGTACGTGAGAACAAAGCTTTTGAGGACATGGCTGCGCCTTTTATTTTGCATAGGCGCGCGGAGGGGTTTGAATCTCTGAGGAAGTTCGAGAACTTGAATGACTTTTTTATCCAGGGCATCTCTCAACGTCCTGTTCCTGGCGCAGAGCCCTTCAATCTCTTTGGCGCAGTTAGGCTCGATATAAAGATTATAGGGCATTCGTGTCACTCGAACAAGTCTTTTATGCCGCCGATCCTGCGGAATTTGCCTTTACTTCGCTTCTGCACGTCTTTTACAAATTCAGGCTTCAGTTTCATTTCATCCACAGGGTGCCAGTCATGTTCGTCCATCCATTTGAAATCGTCCTCAGAAATCGGCTCCTTGTCAACGAACTTTCTTAGTAGCGAGAGCTTTTTCAGATTTTTCGCTTCGGATAGCATGCCTTTTCTTGCAAGCTCAGTCCATTTTATCTCCGGATGTTCCTTGACGAGTTTTTCCAATTCGCCGGAAACGGATAATGTTATGTTCACACAATCACCATATATATGTGGTTCACATATTTATTTAAAACTATCGACAGGCGGCGCTTGAGTCTAAAATGTGATAAATATGATGAAAGACAAAGTATACATGGGTTGACGCGGTCACGGGGTTTCCGCTGGTGATTTATCTTAGATTCATTGAAAACGCACGGCTTCAGCCGTGCGATGAAACACAATGAATCTGGGATCCCATCTTCCAACAAACCCACGACTTTAGTCGTGGGATATAAGGAAGATGTGATAATGAAAACAAAAATGGTGAAATAAAAATGTCAGCAAATTAATTTTGATCACGACTGCAGCAAGCGACAAATGTAAAGATATTTAAACATGCGTAAGGAATATTTAACATATGTTAGAAATAATTAACAATTTGAGGCCGTTCTTCGAGAACTGCTATGCGCGGATAAGTGTACGCCAGTATTCGAGACTCATAAAAGTGAGTCCTCCCACGGCGTCGACACTGCTCAGCATGTATGAGAAAGACGGTCTTCTGACAAAAGAAAAGGACAGGAATTACATGATGTTCAGGGCAAACCAGAAAGACAACGGGTTCATAATGCTGTCAAGGATTTACTGGCAGCAGCGGCTCGAAAAATTCGTACGCGGAATTGAAAGCCCTGACGCGGTCGTGCTGTTCGGCTCGCTTTCCAAGGCTGAGGCCAAGCCGGACTCGGACGCAGACATCTGCATAATCGGCGGCGAGAAGAAGGATATTGAGAAATTCATGGAAAGAACAGGGAGAAAAATACAGGTATTCTGGTTCGATTCGCTGCGCGATGCGGACAAAGAACTCAGAAATAACGTAATCAACGGACATATACTCTCAGGCAGGCTTGAACTATGAAGAAAATAGCGGATTGGAAAGATTGCAGAGATGCATTAGTTGCCAAGAACATAAAGCCTGATGAAGGAATGGTAAAGTCACTTCTCAGGACAAGCAGGGAAAAAATGCTCTCGTCAGAGATGCTCAAGATAGGCAACGTCACAGCCGTGTCGAAATTCACGCTGGCCTATGATTCAATGCGCGAAGCTTTGGAAGCACTTGCCATAAGGAAAGGCTACAAAATCTACAATCATGAATGTTACACTTACTTTCTGAAGGAAGTTATCGGCGAGAGCTCGATAGGTGACGAATTCGATTCTATAAGGAAAATCAGGAATAACGTCAATTATTACGGCAAGAGCCTGACTCCTGAAAAATCCGAAAGTCTTATAAAGAAGATAAAGGGTTTGCGGGATTTTGTTTTGAAACTTTTGAATGGAATGAAAATAAAATAAGATGATAATCATGGAAAACAAAACATTTGGCACAAGATTTGCGAACGGAGTAAGATTAAAATGAAAAGTCTGGATACAATTGATTTAACAGGAAAAATTATTTTTTGGAGATGAACTGAAATGAACGAGCTCATCATCGCGGTTGGCGCGGGATTTGCCGGCGGGCTGATACGCGCGGCCGTTGGTATATTGAAGTGGCAGA
>JBAZQV010000059.1:0-4057 GCA_041645025.1 Candidatus Aenigmatarchaeota archaeon | reverse complement strand
GAAAGCAGGTCAGCCTCTTTCTTGTTCCATACTTTTTTTCCGTATTCCGCCTTTAGCAACTGTTTTCCTATCTGAACATGCAGCTCCAGTTCCCAGAACGGATCAGGCTTGAACGCCTTTATTTTTTTCTCATGCTTTGCAAGCATATGAAGGACAGGTCCCTGAACCCGGCCGGTTGAAACTATCCTGAATCTTTTTGCTGCGCTTTTCACAGCCAGTGTAAGCGCTCTTGTCAGAGAAATGCCCCACATATGGTCAAGATGATGACGAGCAAGGCCGGATTCGATTAGATTTTTATTCAATTTCTCCAAGTGTGCGTAACTCTCAAAAAGTTCTTCTTTCGTCATAGTCGAGAACTTCATGCGGGCTGCATCCTTCCTTCCTAGAATAAATCTCAATATGTTATAACCTATTACCTCCCCCTCGTCGTCATAGTCAGTTGCTATGATTACATCTTTAGCGTCTTTCGCTAGGTGTTCTATATTCCTAAAATAAGGTTCTGTAAATTTTGCAAATTTATTCGCTTGAAAAGTCGGCACCCATTCGACATCAAAGACAGGATAATACCACCCCTTTCCTTTTTGTTTTAAAGTAAACAAATGGCCAACGGCAGGCGCTATAACAAATGGTTTGCCGTCTCGCTCAAACTCGTACCAGAAAACCTTATCCCCCACTTTTTTGGGTTTCTCGTCGGCCAAAGCCTCGGCTATTGACTTGGCTGCTGTTGGTTTTTCGCTGATAATAAGTGTGTAGCTCATAGAATCACAGAATATGGATCAAATGGAAAATTATCACCACTAACTTTACTCTTTTATAATATAGTAGAAAGCTTTAAATTAACTTTGGTTGCTATTTGCGGTATTTTTACTGGCCTCATTCTTTACGCCAATGACTTCATTACTTTTTTGATTTTTCTCTTCTTTCAGCTTCTTCTTCCATTTGTTTTACTAGCCCGAGCATGGCAGTGGCACCCGATCCAAATGCATAGTATACGGCATCTCTTCTTGGCATGTCTTTCAATCTTTCTTTTTCATCTTTCCAGAATCTTGGGAATGCTTCGTCCACGACGCTGTTTATCATGTAGTTGTCCGCGATTTCATCTGCCTTATCTCTTGGTATATCAACATGAATCCTTTCTATTTCCTCTTCTGTCATCTTTTCTGTGTCTTTCTTTTCCATTATTTCCTCAAAGCACTGATAGCATGCATGCTTTTTTGTGTCCAGCATATTTTCCGGGCATTCTATTTCTTTGCCGCAGAAACTGCAATTAACTTTCACCGATTTATTTTCCATCATAAACAACTTCATTACGTCTTTTCAATTCTTTAAAAGTTAATCAGCGTAGTTTGTAAACTGCTTCCATAAATCTTTTCACTCTTTCCTGATCTACAGGATTCTCTGTTACGCCATCTATTTTTAGACCTGTGCCAATTATGGCGCCATCCGCATACATAATGTCATTGACATTGTAGAGGTTAAGGCCACTGCCTATTTATAATGGGTACGCCGCTTGGTTCTGCTACTCGTCTTACTGTCGAAATCTTTTTCCGTGGCGTTCTTTTTCCTGTCAAAACTCCAGTCACAACAAGGGCGTCTGCACCATGCCCTATTGCCTGCCTTGCCGATGTTTCTAATTTTTTATTAGGTGGTAATATTTGGTAATGTTTTGTCTGGATATTTATCATAAGAAAATACTCACTCAATGTTTGTCTTATCTCTTCTGAGTTAGGTCTGATGACAAACCTGTTTTTATAGTCAGTTTTCACAGCGTCTACAAATGTATCGACTTGCACGAATTTAGCGCCGTGATTGTCAGCTAGCTGTCGGTCTGCCTTGTAGTCTAATGGCAGGACATTGACGCCATAAGGTAATTTGGTTGAACCGCTTACAAAGCGCATCACAGCATCGAGACATCCCACTTCTTCGTCTCTAGCAGATACCGACGTATACTCTCCGCCCCAATTTTCAAAAAGTAGACCATCAACGCCGCCGCATTCAAGTCTTTCGACATCCGTCATTGCCATATCAAGAAGTTGCTGCTTATCTATACGTGGATTGTATTGTACATGAACCATTGCTATTATAGGCTTACTTACTGGGAATATCTCTCCTAAACCCATGAACTAACGTATGGTAGCAAAGCTTAAATTTATCACATATTCAAAACTGGGCAATAAACGTACTCAAGAATTATCCCGTCCGGATCTAGAAAGAAGCATGCATAATACCCTTTGCAGTACTCTGGGTATTCCCTAGGCTCAAATGTATTGAACCTATTCTTGACAAGAAATTTATAAAGATTATCAACGCTTTTTCTTGTCAGGGCTGTAAATGCAAGATGGTCTAAGCCTGTCCTTTGTCTGTCGAACCTTGCTTTCTTTCTACCTTCCTGTATTTCAAATGTCCAATCCTTAGTGCCGAACATTACTATTCTGCCGTTCCATGCGGATTTTTCACCTGCTTCAAAAATTTTTTTAAGTTTAAAGAATCTGAAAAGCTTTGAGTAAAATAATTTGGAACGATTAAAGTTTGTTACAGTGATCTTCACATGATCTATACTGACAGTCATTTTTCTAACCTTTTCTCAATCACTTTAAGCCCATTCATATACGGAACAAGAACATCAGGCACTTTGACAGAACCGTCTTCCTGCTGATAGTTTTCAAGTATGGCAACCATGGTCCTGCTCGTAGCAAGAGCCGTATTATTAAGTGTGTGAACAAATCCAGCTGGTGCCTTGCCCTCTGCTTCACGATACTTGATATTTAGTCGGCGAGCCTGGTAATCCGTACAGTTACTGTTGCTGCCGATTTCCCTGTAGTTGCCGTCAGCCATCAGGAATTCAGTGTCGTATTTCTTTGCAGCTATTATCCCTATATCTCCAGTGCACACGTTAACAACGCGGTATGGTATGCCCAAAGCTTGGTAGAGATCATCGCTATTTTTTTGCAGTTCCTCATGAAGCTTCCAAGAATCCTCAGGCAAACAGAAAATGAACTGTTCAATCTTGTAAAAGTTATGCACACGGAACAGTCCCCTTGTGTATTTGCCGTGGGCTCCAACTTCCTTGCGGAAGCAGGGACTGAATCCGACGAATTTTATCGGTTTGTCAAGAAGGAGTGTTTCATCCATGTACATGGCAGCTACCGGATGCTCAGCTGTGGCTATCATGTGCAAATCTTCTCCGTCAATCTTGTAAAGAACGTCTTGGAAGTCCTCCAAGTTCGTGACGCCCTCATAGGGTTTCCTGTTAAGCATTAGCGGCGGGTGAATCAATGTATATCCTCTTTTAGTTAGCGTGTCTACTGCAAAGCGAATTATGGCATTCTCAAGCAGTGCCAATGGACCTTTCAGATAGTAGAAGCCATGACCAGCCACCTTTGCAGCTCTTTCCGTGTCAAGTATGCCCAACCTTTCAGCAATCTCCTGGTGATTTTTCGGCTCAAAAGCGAAGCTTTGCTTTCCCCATCGCTTTACCTCCACGTTTTCTGTATCATCCTTCCCAAAAGGCACGCTTTCATGAAGCAGGTTGGGAATACAAAGCAGGAACGAACGGCACTTTTCCTCAAGCACTGTAAGGCGCTCGTCCATCTTCTTTATTTGTCGTGGTATCTCCGCTACCTCTCTCATCGAGGCAGAAGTGTCCTTTCCCTGGGCCTTGCGCTCGGAAATAGTCTTTGTTATTGTATTCCTTTTTTGCCTTAGCTTCTCCGACTCCTTTAGAATTTCAAGGCGTTCGTTATCCACGGTTATCAGTTCTTGAAGCAGCTGAACATATTCCGGAGCGTTTCTCTTGGCCAAGTTGTCTCGTACCATCTGGGGATTCTCGCGAATCAGTTTTATGTCAAGCATAATTATCCTTTACCATCCCACTCTTTAAAGAATTGTTCCAAATACTTCTCCATGAATTTGTGTCTCTGTTCTGCCAGTTCCTTTCCAGTTTTTGTATTCATCCTATCCTTTAGCAGAAGCAGTTTCTCATAAAAATGATTTATAGCCGGTTCTTTGGATTCCTTGTATTCGGAAAATTTCATATCACTCCTGGGTTTAATTTCCG
>JBAZQV010000054.1:0-5352 GCA_041645025.1 Candidatus Aenigmatarchaeota archaeon | reverse complement strand
TGACGCTGGTTTTAGACCTATATTTCAAAGGCGTAAGCCTACGTAAAATACAAGACCATCTCCTACAATTCTATAATTTCAGAATAACCCATGTTACGATCTACAATTGGATTAAGAAATACATGAAAATGATAGAGCAATACACAAATACGCTAAAGCCAAAAATAAGCGGTATGTGGAATGTTGACGAACAGATGATAAAAGCAAAGGGTAAGTATGTCTATTGCTAGAATGCCATAGATTCAGAAACCCGATTCCTGATAGCCAACAATATAACGCAGGAAAGAAGCGTAGAAGACGCTATGCAGATATTCAACAAATCCAAATCTGTAGCAGGAAGACCTGATATCGTAATAACTGACGGCTTGCAGGCTTACAACAAGGCAATAAGATACGAATTCCGCACAGCGAAATTGCCAAATACAAAGCATGTCAGATTGGAGAGCATAAGGTCTCATGTCAATAACAACAAAGTAGAAAGATATCACAACACTTTCAGGGAAAGAGACAAGGTTATGAGAGGCTTCAAGAGCCAGAAAACCCTCTCTGAAATGTCTGACGCTTTCAGAGCCTACTACAATTACATCAGACCTCACATGACGCTTGGAATGACACCAGCAAAGAGAGCAGGGATTGACCTTAAGCTGAATGGCAATCGCTGGGAAGACCTTTTAAGAATGAGCATAAAGAAATAAATGGTGACCTATATGGGAAAAAAGACTTG
Source organism: Candidatus Aenigmatarchaeota archaeon (assembly GCA_041645025.1). Taxonomy (GTDB): domain Archaea; phylum Aenigmatarchaeota; class Aenigmatarchaeia; order GW2011-AR5; family GW2011-AR5; genus GW2011-AR5. The sequence goes on along the minus strand of JBAZQV010000054.1, from coordinate 4,628 downwards.
TTATAAATGTCCAAGACCTGTAAATTGCAACGAATGTGGCAAGTGCTGTGGACATTGTTGTAGCTGGGAGAAATATCAAAGGAAAGAACTAAGCACGACGCTCAGGACGAATGCTGAGAATAATAAAATGTAACAGCTGACGCTACTAATCCAGAGAAGATGGCAGAGATAATAACAATCAAATTAATGAACGTCTCTGAATTGATTTTATCGTAAAATACTAACGTGCCACCAACAATTAAACTAATGACAACTATCAAGAATAGATAAAACATAAGTTTTCTTGCTATATCACGCCTTGCTTGTTCACGTGTAATTGCTATACCTCTTGCTACAGCATCATCCATCAAAAGACCCCTTTGATTTTGCGGCGAATAATCTAATTAAATGACATTTAGAACATACGTAAACTTCAAGGGGTATACCGACATCTGGATTAAAAATGGTATTACCACCCTGCCTATCTACTCTGGTTACGGCATAGAATCCTTCTATTCTTTTCCAAATATGCTCATCATCAGTCTTGCAAACTTCTGACATAAGACAATAAGTAACTGCATAAATTCTTAAGATATAAATCCCGATAATTAACAAGACATCGCAAGTCCCTATAATTGAACAAAGCACGATTTTGCTGTTTTCCACTGTTTTACTTTTTATCGTGTCGAAATACAGGATTTGCGCATTCGAAAAACATGTCCCTGCCATATGATTCAAGAACATGCTCGAAGTCAGCGCTGGAATTAATAGAATTATACAGTTCTCTGACCTGCCTTTTGCTCAGTCTTTCCGTTGTCGGAAATTGATGTGTCAAAAACCCCTGGACCATGTTATAGCTGACCAAACAAATAAACAGGATATTATAATTTGGTCTGCTATATGCTAACCAACTTTTATAATATCTGAATATTAAGTTGGTTAACTATAATCTGGTAGCGTGGCATATAGCCCTGTGTTCTATTAGTCTCACGGTAGCGCCGTCTTTTAGCGTTTTTTTAGCCAGCAAATACGCACCCTTCATAGTATACCATCATGCACAGAACCTTTATAAGCTTTTGTTACTAAGTAGAGGTTACAAGATGTAAGAGTCTTGGGTACCTGAACATACCACCTATTATTAGGATGATTTTATTTGTGGTATGTTAGGTGTAAAAACCACTGCATTACTGCAGTGGTTTTTCACAAAGCAATGCTTTGCCTGATATATTGGTGTGGTTATAATGAAGACAAAACTTTCAAGGGTTCGCGGCTGGCTTACCCACGAAGACATAGAGCTTCTCGAGGAAGCAAGCAAAAGGCAACTGAAGTATCCAAAGAAACCGGCAAAAAAATACATGTGCGAATCCTGCAGCTATACATGGCTTTATAGTTCTCTAAGATGTCCTGTTTGTTCTTCCACATCAACAAAACAGGTATAAAACACATCTTTTTACCATCCCAAACCACTATATTCTAATGCCAGAAAAAAAGAGGGGCATGGTGCGCGAAATGATCCTTGCCGCAGGAGTCATTTTAGTGATTCTGTTATTTTGGATTCTTCTGAATTTCAAAAGATAAATTTAAGTTTTAAATATTAGCAAACTTGTTTAGTTAATATTGTGAACCAAATAAATAAACAGACATGATTTATTTGGTTCATATATAGCTCACAAGGAATTATATACTGATTGTTTCCTTGTAGAGCTATAAATCCCCTGATAGCTCAACGGTAACCTTTCCATGCTTAGTAACGGAAGGTTCGTTAAAGAGCGCACGGCTGTAGCATAATACAAGAAAACGACATTCGAAGAATGTCTTTGTATTTGACACCAGTATGTGTTCTGTAGAAACCGTGAGGTTGTGAGATGCGCGCTGCAGGATAAAGCGACATTCGAAGAACGTCTTTCAGCTGTTGCACGCACACAAATTCAAATCTCGCTCAGGGGACTTATAGTGATAAAAATGAAATTCGAGCTCGTAGATGCTGTGGTAATACTAGTGGCGCTTTTCATGCTCGCTGCTTACATGAAGCTGCAGAACATAGTTTTTGTCTATGTATTCATTTTGCTTATTGCAGCTGAGATTTTTGTTCAGGTGCGCCACGGCAAAAAACAAGAAGTCAAAGAAAGTGCATCATTGCCGTAGAATTAAGAATCAGGCAGCTTTTTTCTCTTCTGGGGCTTTGCCGACAAATCTTCCAGGCGGGTCGTAATTGGTTTTTTCTCGAACGCCATTGTGGTTTTCTATTAGTACTTCTGTAAGTCTCCCGTCAGTCGTGTATATTCGGGTTTCTCTTTCAGGTGGATATAATCCTAAAAGATTAGAAATAAAAATGTAGAGAGGATCATCGTTATGAGTTGTATAAATTTTTTCGAGTTTGCCATTTCTTTGACGATATATTTCCACAGCGTCATCTGACAGAACTGATACTTTACCTTCCTGCGCCCATCTAATTTCTCTTCTAGTTAACTGCCGTCCTGCAAGAATTCTAAGAGGGTATAGAAAATCCATAAAAACAATATAACCAAAGCCTTCTTAAAATTGACACAAAAACCAGTGAGACAAAGTTATAACTTGAGATTTAGTTCTGCTAAATCTAAGTCTCAGAATGAAACAATGTTTCATTCTCGAGATATGTTCTTTTTCCAGTAGGGCTTTTTCTTCCCAAGAAAAAGGGTTAATTGTTCTGGTTCACGAATTCTGTTATACTTTTCGTGAGTGCGACCTTTCCGATCTTCTGCTTGCAGGCAAAACATATCCACCTGTCTCCAACTCGGTCAACAAGCCTGTTCTTTTTGCACTCAACACATTTGGAAATAGAAATTTTCATAATTAAGATTCATTTTCTTTGCTAATAAAGATTTTTTTACGAAAAATCGGGTAAAAAGACTGTGTGGAAAAGTTTTTTTATGAAAATTTTTGAGGAAAAAATACGCGATTTACCGCCTTTGCGTTTTATTCTTTCCTTTTCCTTGAAAACTTGTGGCTTTCTCCGTAATTTTCCGTTTCAACGCCGATATTTGCAAAGGCGGATTTTATTTCCACCTCTTTTTTCCTGCCCATGAACGAAACTGCAGCTTGTGGAAGCCTTATGGTGCCATGGACGCCAAAGACCGGCAGGATTTTGTAGGAAAGTATCCTTACCTCGTTCTTGTGGACATCCTTCAGCTTCCATGTAATCTCGGTGCCTGCAGCGGTCTTCTTCTTTACGGGCTTAAGCCCCTCTCCTTCCTTTATGTTGAAGACCGAAGGCACGAAATCCTTTAAAGTCACGTTCTCAATTTTTCTGCCAGTTGAGTTCGCTATCTCGATGCCTACGGTGAATTCCTCGCCTTCCTCTATGAATTTTTTTTCAAGTATGAATTTCTTTATGCGGATGATTCTTACCTTGTAGAGGAATATCCAGACCGCAAATCCTATGACAATGATGAACAGGAAGAGTGGTGTGTAATCAACCCTATAATATAGGGTTCTGGTTTCGCCAGGGTTAACATCGCCAAGCAACCATGTAAACTCGCTGTTGGTTATGGAGAGTGGTTTTTCACCAGAATAGAATGCAGCCTCAAATGGCGACAGGATAGCCTTTATTGTGGTGTCATTAGCGAAATTACCTATGTTTGTTACTGTGATTGTTCTGCTGAATCCCAGCATCAGTGGTTGCTGGCTGGAAGTCTGCATAAACTTTGAATTGTCCGAAACCTTGAACGTACTTACCTTCTCCCGTATTTCGTCTCCGCTGTCGATTTTCACCGTGAACGTATAGAGACCGGACTTTGCCATTTTTGGTATTGTGAAGTTGTACGTTATGTTCTTCATTTCGCCGGAGTCCAGACTATCTATGTTCTGGTCAAACTCTATGAGCTTCGTGGAAGGAGAACTTATGGATGCCGATACCTTCAGGTTTCTAACGGTCGTTGCCTTGTAGTTTTTGATTACAACATTTATGTTGGCATAGCCGGTGGGTATGAAATTTCCGCTGATCTTCGGATTGTCAATCTCGACACTGTTTATTTTTTCAACTCTTACGAACATGAACTTGCTCTGCTGCTCTCCGGTTTTGGTGGATTCTGTCAGGAGACCTATTTTGTACACGCCTGTGGCTGTGTCGAGGAAAGGTGTCAGATATATGCTGAGGGTTTTTGTGCTGCCGCCTTCTATATGCATCAATTCCGTACTCTGGGTTATCCAAGGCTTTGAGTCGAGGATGCTGAAAGAAACATCATCGCTCTTTGTGCTGTATATGCTAATGTTGACTTCTTTGGAAGTTCCAATAGGAACAACCAGCGTCTCCTCAGGCACGGTTACGCTAAAGGCAAAAGCAGGTACGCTAAGCAAAATAATGACAGCCAAGAAGGTATAAATTTTCATCCTACTAACTCCACTGTGTTATAGTTAACCCAGTAAAGATTCCGGACATGATTTACTGGGTTCACATATAGCTCACAAGGAAGTAATATATTGTTTGTTTCCTTGTAGAGCTATAATACTAAACCTATTTTTGCGCCTAATACAATAGACCAACTTTATTCAATATATTACAAAAAGTTGGTCCGCGTACTGGGAACAAAATATAACATCTATAACTACTATTTTTGTTCCCAATATATAAACATTACCATAGTGATTTTTCCGTGATTTGCGTGGTGTTT
>JBAZQV010000053.1:0-5528 GCA_041645025.1 Candidatus Aenigmatarchaeota archaeon | reverse complement strand
AGGTAAGCCGCTCATTATTACACTTAAAAAAAGCGGCAAACATATCTTTGGGATTATGTAATAATTCCATAGCGAGGGCGCTATCGTATTTGTCAAAAAGTTCCCAATTTATATGTAAAGGTTCTTCCTCCCGATTTGCCTGTGCCAAAGCCGCATGATAATTCTTACGAATAAAAATTTCTATCTTATCGATTAAATCCATCATAATCGTCTCCGTATGTAGTATCTAGCACCTTTCGAGCTTCTCCAGTTTATCTCTATGTGGCCTTCTTTCTCGAGAAATAGAAGCATCTTCTTAGCCACAGGCTTTGGTAAATTGAGGCGAGGACAGATATTTTCGTAGAAAGCAGACAAGTCGGTTCCTACGACCCTGCTATATAGAATGCTGTCTGTATTATTTTTCATAGGAATCCGTTTCCTCAGGACGCCACTCAGTTCCATCTGGTAGGCGTCCTGTCTTCTTCCATTCTTCTACCGCTTGCAAAAGCATTTCAGATAAACTATGACTTTCCACTATCATCACCTTCATAAACAAAGTCTCGTATTTTCTCTCTGAAAAATTCACTTCTATTGCTGTAACCCGCCTCCTTTAGTTTTATTTTGAATTTTCTGCAAAGTTTAGGGTCTATCAAGAAGCGAATATAAGAATCTGGGTCTATTTTTACCATGAATTTTATCTTGTCGGTGAGATGGTAAAAAGAGTATGTAGCATTTTGAACATTTTGTGCAAATAGCTACATATTAATCTTTATCATTTTATTATAATTATATGCCAATCGATTACTCGTTATACAATAAGGAAGATAGAGGCCGAACAAAATTATTCATAATTACATCTATAATGGAAAGAGAACAATGTAGAATTTGTGATATACGTTCTGAACTGAAAAATAAATTAATCATGAGAGGTATACAGGAACATTTTCGACAACTAAAGGAATTGGGATTAATAAAACATAAAAGAAAACCTCAGGGTTATTGCTTGAAAGGCAAGTGGAAGACGGCAGGATTTTTTATAAAGGTACACGAAACCCTTAAACTTAATAGAAGAATGGCAGGAGAATTTTTTGATTTTTTAATTAAGATTTCTGAAGAAGAAGCTAGCTTGTACTGGCAATATGTATATACAGGAGCAACAAAAAAGTACAAAATAGGGTCTAAAATTGCCTTAAAACTTCTATCGAATCATATTGTTTTTAGATTCGAACAAAATAATAAAACAAAGATTATTCTTGAAAATTCTTTGAAAGAAGCTTTTTTATACAAAATTAAAAAAACCACTTCTAGAGAAGAACGTTCTATTTTAGACTTTTCTATAAGGTACGTTCTGGATGATTTATCATTTACACCAAAAACAAATCAAACTGCTATAGAATGGATGAAAGTGCTTTCCATACCCTACGGAAAGAAATAAGAACTAGTTTAGATAATTAGTATATGCAGTTTGGGGCTTTGTGCCTTTTGTTCTGAATCCCATCGGGGGCTTATAATGGCATAAGCCTCGCTTGGGAATATCAATTTAAATACTTTAGTTTCATTAAATTTTTATGGGTTTTCAATTTTCCATGGTGTATGAGTTTGAAGCTGTTAGTATATGGCCAGGAATGCCAGCAAAATACGGCTTAAATCACAGAACTCCTTCTGCCATAGGCGGGGCAGGATACATGACAATAGAAGAAGTGTCAAAAAAAATAATAGGGATGATTTCTGCTGATCTTCAAGTAGCACGATCGGAAGAGGTAGAATTGCCAAGAATTGCGACAGTAACAACAGGTGGAAGAAATGAACGCCTAATTTCTCTACAGGAATATCAAGAACTTCAAAGACTCTTAAATGATCAGCGAAAAGAAGGATTTCCTGAATTTGTTTTCCCTAGCACGCCTGATCGACACGCTGTGCATCTTTTTTGATTCCTAAATCTTACAAATTACGGTAAAGAATTGAACTTCAAGTTGTACCCCCGGCTTCATAATTAAAGTAGAACGAATTCTTCACAATTCAGCCCGTAGATATTTATTCTTCTTTGGGCGCGTAAAACTGCAGGTCGTCTTTTTTGTTCCTGCTCTTGAGGGTATAAACTAGTATTACCAAAGCAGAGACGAATGGCGCGAATATTCCGTAAAGCAGCCATATGGGAAATATATTGCTAAATAAACCCTCGGCGTAAACAGAAATAAAGATTGCAGAAAGAAAACCTATGGCTATGCCATTTACTATTACATTCATAAAAACTATTATATGTACATCCTTTATAAATTCACACGAAACTTACTTCTTGTTTTTGAGCATCTTTACGCCTGACAGCACAGAAAATATCCCGGACAAAATAACGGACACTATCCAAACCCAGCCAAGAAGTGTGGCCGTGCCTACTAGACCCATCGCGTCCTTGAAAGACGCTATATCAGTGCCTGCCGGAATGTCAGCAGGAGTCGCGCTGCTTACTAGTCCAATTGCCTGTGAAACTGTTATCAGAACATAGGCCATTATCAACGCGCCTAATATCGCAACAGTGCCGGCAATTATATATACGATTCCCATAGATTTCATTCAAACACCTATCATACTACCATTGTAGCAGCCCTGCTCAGTAGCGAGATACCGGCAGATGTGTACAATGCGATCAATAAAGCAATCATCGCAATTGACACAACCACAATTGAGGTTACCGTGTCAATACTATATAGATCCTTTATTCCTCTGTAAACTATACCAAGTCCCATGGCAGCTGAAATCGCCATGATAACTATCTGGATTCCTACCGTGAGAGGAATAAGGGAGAGTAGCGCAACTATGAAGAAGCCAGCAGAAAGCGGAAGAGCACCATAGGAAACTGCTGTAAGGCCCCCAAAGTATTTGCCTTTTCCGCCAAGTATGGTCGCGGAAACATGTATTGTCATGCCAAAAAGCATCATGCCTATTAGTGTTACAAAGAACGCTGAAAGCGCAGAACCAAGAACTGCGATGTTGTATATATTTGTTTTCGCGACTATCAGGGCAGCGGCAATGGCAAAAAGCACCGCACTTTCCACAAGCACTATAAGCGTCTTGTTCATGTTTTTGCGCTTCTTTGCCTGCGCAATGCTCTTTACAGGATTTTTTATTATGTCAAAGCACATTTTTATCAAATTAAACTTTCATTTCCCAGAATTTAAAGCTAATTAAATGAGATCGTTGATATTAGACACAATAAAAACCAAAAAACTTTTTACTTTAAATAAACTTTGAAGGTAATTTTGTCTAGTGATTGTATGGACGAAATTCAGGAACATGTAAAGGAAAAGCGCAAGGAAAAATGGTTCGACGTATGGACTAGTATAGAGGCGCTGGCTGTAGAGAAGCATATTGTTGAAAGCGCACTGAAGAAACATATTGAGAAAATGAAAAAAATAAAGGAAATTCTCGTTTACGAGGAAGACTATGCTGAGGCGCTGAAGGTCGAAAATCCTATGAAGAACGTCAAGGAAGGCTACTCCCAGATAGTCCGAATCAAATTCATGGCAAAAGACCTTATGACACTGATAAATGTCGTCATGGTATACGGGCCTTCGTCCATAGAGATAATGTCCCCTGACAAAAAAGAATTGAGCATAAGCGAAGCCCAGAATATCGTTAATGGACTGGCAGGCGTAGTGCACCAGTTTGCAGCTGCAGGTGTCGGCGGAATTGTGATAACGCCTGATAAATAATATGACGCGTTTTTATGCCCGTTTTTTCTCCATTTTTAAGCAGAAATTCTAGGATTTAAATCTAGCTCTTATTATATTAAATTATGAAACTCTACCTGTTAGTAGCTATTTTCTTGTTCACAGCCACAGCACATGCGGCCATAACCAACTGGAACGTCGATATATCGATAAACGACGACACCGGTACCGACTGGACTGTGCTTTTAACCTACGACAACATAACCGACAGGAGCGACTATTTCGTGCTCTCGAAAATAACAAACGTAGAGGTTTTTGCTGATAATAAGTTAGTAAATTGTGATATTACCCAGGATATAGGCACTTCTATTGTTTGTACAGACCTGCAGACAAAGGACGTAACCTATAAATTCCATGTAAAAGGTCTTGTGGACAATGTCCAGAAACTGAAAATATTTCACTATCCGTTCTCCGTTATTACAACCGTCGAGAAAATGCAGATAACTGTCAAGTTCCCTCTCGGCTCCGCGCTGGTAGAGGACATTGAACTTAACGGAACCGGCCTGAAACAATTCGAACCAGACTTTGGCCGGGAGGGCAGCGACGGGCGGCGCATTTTCATCAACTGGGTTTTTGACAGGCCGGCCCTTGGGCAGACGTTAAATATATCAGCCATCTACGAGCTGGTATCAGGATTCGACCCTTTTACCACCTTTGCCATAATACTGGTTCTTATCATAGTGTCATTTATCCTTCTGTTGACGTTTGTGTTCCGCAAACAGCGTGTAAAAGACCTTCTGCCTGTGCTTACCAACGGCGAGCGCAAGGCAATGGAGATACTACTGCGCGAGAAAGGCGAGGTTGATCAGCGTGTTATAGTGAAGGAAACCGACTTTAGCAAGGCAAAAGTATCGCGAATAATCAATGATTTGATCGAACGCGGACTTATAGAAAAGATCTCAAAGGGCCGTAAAAACCTCATAAAGCTCAAAAAAGAGATAAAAAGACCGGAATCTAAAAGCGAAAAAAAGCCAGAATAGATATGCACATTTCAAGGCCTAATAAGGCTAAATATTGGCTTTGGAACATTTATCATAAGTATATAATCTTTGTAAACTTTTAAAAGTATGTGGGAAATGGGTAAAAAAAATGCCTGTAACTGTTTCGCGTCACTATTATATACGTACTAGGTTCATATATACTCTATTGGATTCGTAGATACAGGGCTATATAAATGGCTCTATAAAATCCATGAATTTGATATTCAAATTAGCTCTTTCGTAAGAAAGGGTTGGTGGATTTTTCCGCCAGCGCTTTTTTCCAAAAAGGGCTGGTTTGATCCGGACAAACCAGAAAGAACTGTTGGTTAGGCAAGTACGTTAAGGCGGCCTTTCGCGAAGGCAACCAAGATGTATGACCTTGGCCAACTTGTAAAAAAATATACAGGAGGTTGCATGACAATGCAATTCAAAAAACTAGTTGCGGCAGGAACACTGGCAGCCATAATGGTAGGCTCTTCAGTGGGCTTTGCAGCACTAAGCAATTTCCCATCACCTTTCGTAACATCGAGCGGCGTACAGTCGTTCATTGTGGTGGGAGCAACAGCCGCACCTGACGACGTTGTAGGTGCAGTAGACCTTGCAGCGCGTTTGGGCGGTTCAGTAACAACAGACGTCGCGGTACCAGGTGCATCAGCCGGCTTTAGCGTAAGCGGCGAGGGCAAGGTACTGGACACAGCAACAACCCGCATTTTCCTGAACGACAATTTGGGAAAATCAGGCCTAAGAACAACGTTAACAAAAGACGACATGCCAGTGCTTTTGGCAAAGGGCTCCTTTGCTGACAGTGACGGAACGCACAAATTCGACCAGTTTATCGACG
>JBAZQV010000052.1:0-5805 GCA_041645025.1 Candidatus Aenigmatarchaeota archaeon | reverse complement strand
ATTCAAAGTCCTCTATTGATTGCTGCTAATTATAGCAGTGATAATTATGGAAGATATGATAACTCTCAAGATGCTGAAAAGCGACGTCGAAGCTTTCCTTCGTGTAGTGGAAGACATAAAATTCATTAAGGAAGCCGAGAAAGGCGACAAGGAAATAGATAAGGGTAAATTCAAGACTCTTGACCAGCTAAAGAAGAAATACAATTACCAGTAAAATTCGTCGTATTTCTCTGATTTTCTTTTTTCAATTGCAGCATATCCAACTAAGAAATCATTCCGAACTTGGCTTCTATTGGGATATTGAACCCCTTCTCAACTTCAGCCCGCTTCTCGAAATTGAGGATAGTAAAGCCGACTACATTGCCCTTCTCATCCTTTCTTATTGTTATATCATTTCCTATTTCTTCTGATTTCGCTTTCTTCGGTTTGCCTATCGATATATCAAGAACATCCCCCTCTTCATCGTAGTAGAACATCATTTTTTCCATATTACTTCACCTTTCTTTATGATATTTGCTATGTATGCTGTAATAATAAACCCGTGATTATTTAAGAGTTTTACTGCGACGACAAGATAATCTTTCCCGTTGTGCTTATAGCAAAGAAGCACGTTTTTATCATAAATACTTTCCTGAACGAAATCCGCATTTGCCAGTGTTTTGATGATTTCCTGTTCTTTACCTTCGAGTTCTGGATGCCTTATCGTTATATGGATGTATCTTTCCTTGGTGAAAGAAATTTTCTTGCCGAGAACGCATTTGATGTCATCCATGTAAGATAATTCTTTCTGAAGCTATAAAACATTAATGGGATAAATATCTAAAAAGCAATTTTTGCAATTACCCAGTTCAGGCATGAAACCAAAACAAGACTTCACTACTTAGCCGTCTACCCATCCGGCACAAGTTTTCTTTTTAATCTTCTGCTCTTATGATAGTTCTATGAAACTTACCTGGATTCTGGCTCTGCTGTGCGTTGCCGGCTTCGCTGTCGGCGCCTATGCTGGCGAGGATTTCTATAATGCTTATGGCTTTTCTCTCAACAACCTGCAGTCAAATCCTGTTGTGCTGGTAACGTCCATATTCATGCACGGTTCGCTGGAGCACCTGCTTTCCAATGTTTTTGTGTTGCTATTCTTCGGCCTGGCGGTTGAGTCGGAACTGGGCAAAAGAAAAATGTTGCTCATCTTCTTCCTGGGCGCCTTTGCAGGCGACCTTCTTTCGCTGGTCGTATACGCGCCAGACCAGATAGCTGTCGGCGCTTCTGCGGGCATCTTTGCCCTTGTCGGCGTTGGCATGCTTGTACGGCCGCTGGATTTATCCTTCTATCCTTTGGTCATGCCAATACCGCTGGCACTGCTGGGCCTTGGCTATGCTCTCTACAATGCCTATGGCTTTGTGGTCAACCTGGATCCGGAGGTAAGTTACATAGCCCACTTCGGAGGGCTCTTTGTTGGGCTTGTTTTTGGTCTGCGCCGTGAAGGTTGGAAAAAAGGGCTCAAGATAATAGTTGTTACGTTCCTGGTGATGATATTGATACCGGTTGTATGGATGCTGATTAAATAAAAGCAACTAGGGCTAGCGCCTCTGCTTTTAGCTTTATTTTATGGCCCCAAACCTATTCAAGAAATAGAATTAACTGACAGGTCTGCTTGTTTAAGCGCGGCCGTATAACGCGTATAGGATAATGAGTATTATTATTACTACGATTATCCATACCCATTTAGATAGGCCTTTTATTTTCATAAATAATTATTTGCTTTCATGACTTATATAGTTTTTACCGGCGTTTTACTTAGCATCTCGAAGCAGAACGAGCGAATTTTAAAACCTCTTTTTCCCAATCCCCGGGCACATATGTCGTTGCCTTGACATCAGACATATTTGGGTCATAAGTTGGGTCATATTTACTCCCGGCATCCAGCAATACGGTATCACCTTTTGTGACTTTTACTACTGACAAACTATCTACTACTGCCCCAAAGTCTCTATAAGAACTATAGGTTTCGAAGTGAATGTTGAATTCTGAACTGTTATATTCCACCCCGCGGTAGCTGGAGCCGGTATCACTTCTTTGAGTAACATTCCCGTTACGCTCGGCGCAAGCTACGCAACTATCAGCAAGCCTGTCCATATACCTTTGGCTTCTGAATACTCTTTTTGACATAAACAAATTGTGCCATTTTGTCATAAACAAACTTTGTCAAAAATAGCTTAAATACCACCCGTTTGGCTTAACACCCGCAAAGGTTAACGGTAGGTTAAACCCTATATAAAGCTATTGACGACCACTCGGCAACTTAACGTATATTCTCCGGCATAGAAAACAGTATTAAAGGAGTTAGAAAAAGAATACTTGATAACACGTCTGGACAACGCGTTTCATACATTCGAATTGATCTGGACAATCAATTTGGACGTCTTTGGACAATTTAGACAACTTTACTAATTGGACTATTTCTTTAAACAAAATATGGTCAGAGCGTTTAAAGGCAATTTCGCTTGCCTGATATATGCTTTGTAGAATATACGAGGGGAGCAAATATGACAGAATCTTTCAGCAATGCTACGGATTTCGAAACACATAAAGCAAGAATTTTGGTTATAGGTGCCGGTGGAGGCGGTTGCAATACGATAAACGCCCTTGCCAAGAAAGGACTGAAGGGCGCGAATACGATTGCCATTAATACAGATGTAAAACACCTGGCTGTTACAGAGGCAGACAAGCGCATTCTCATAGGCAAGTCGCTCACGCGCGGATTGGGCGCTGGCGGCTATCCTGAAGTTGGAAAGAACGCTGCGCTGGAAAGCAAGAATGAGATAAGGGAGATGCTTCGCGAAGCTGACCTCGTTTTCGTTACGTGCGGACTCGGCGGCGGAACAGGAACCGGAGCTGCTCCGGTAATTGCTTCTCTCGCCCACGAGCTTGGTGCCATTGTAATTTCTGTCGTGACACTGCCTTTCAAGCTGGAAGGCGCGAGGATTATAAAGGCTGAGGCAGGCCTCTTGACACTGAGACAAAGTTGCGATACAGTAATAGCTATAGAGAATGAACGCTTGCTCAAGCTGGCTGGAAACAAGCCGCTGAAGGAGGCCTTCGGCCTGGCGGATGATTTGATAGCTACCATGATAAAGGGCATTACCGAGACCATATCAGAACCGTCTCTGGTAAACCTGGACTACGCTGATGTACGCACGGTCATGCGCGCCGGCGGTGTCGCTGCAATAGGCGTGGGCGTATCGGAATCGCCTACAAGGGCACGCGATGCTGTTACAGCCGCGCTGAACAATCCACTCATAGACGTTGACTATCAAGGCGCGACAGGCGCGCTTATTCAGGTGATAGGCGGCGAAGACATGAAGATGGAGGAAATAAATACCATAGGCGAAATCGTTCAGAGCCAACTGGATACCAGTGCGCAGGTCATGTGGGGGGCACGTATTTTGCCGGAGTTCAACGGCAAGATACAAGTCATAACCATTGTCACAGGCGTAAAGTCGCCCTACATAATGGGACGACAGAACGAATCGTCTGACAAACTGGCTGAAGACGAGCTGGGCATTTCCGTGATAGGCTCGAAAAAATTCGGCCTTCCGAAATCAGATAAACCAGCTAAACCAGGTCCAGCCAAGGATAGATTTCACTGACCAGTTCCTGGTGAAGATGTCATAGACAAAGAGAAGTAAGCCGAAACACATGGGGTGGATTCGGCTGGCCTCAAAGTAACTCGCCCCTTGAAGGAAGGGGTAAGTATGGATTAGGGGAAACGTAGTTGCCCCTTGCATCCTGACCACACCCCAAAGATAGGCAGCTGCTTGCGTGTCGCTTTCTGCGTTATGGGGCAGCTGCCGACTCTTTCTTTTAACCCTTTTTCTTGGGAAGAAAAAGCGCTACCGGAAAAAGAACATATTATATTTTTGGTTCACTGACGTTCGCTTAATCTTTTTTCTTGGAAAACAAGTTTAATCAAAGAAAATGAAAATTATGAAATAAGGCAACTACCTGTCAGCAAAATTTGTTTTTCCTGTATATTTATAGTGACCGGGTTTTATTTTTCTCAACACACCCATTTTTGTCAGACGCTTTATGTGGTGACATAGCAATGAATCCTCAACTTCGAGATGCTTTGCCGCATGCATAAGACGAAACCATTGTTTTTCTCTTGCGTATTCAATTATCTGGTCCCTTGTTGTTTCCGATGGCGGCAATTCGTCTACAGTTGGCACATATCCTTTACCCTCTCGTTCAATGAGGCCATCCTTCGACAATTTGAAAATGTGCCTTCTCGTTGTCGTTACTCTCAATTTAAGAAACTCCGCTGCTTCTTTTGTCGTGAATCCGTTGTTCTTGATTCCAAAAGAAAGCAGTTCTTCGGATTTTGTATGCATTCTATTGACTTCTCTTTTCGGGCGGGGGACTGCTGAAGATGGAAGGTAACTCATTTCAAGTGAGGGAACTACATGAACGTCTGCAAGTAACCTGGGATAATACAAAAACCTCCTTTCCATAGCGTGAACTTTATGAATATTTGCTTCTCTAACAGACATGGCAACAAGCCCACCGTAGCTTCCCACTTGAACATCGCCTAAGTAACTCAGCGCTCGCATGCAGTGCTGATAAAAAACGTTTGTGATATTACCATATTTTTTGGAACGATTAACCGGAAGAACAATATCCAGCCCTTCGTGATCTAACTGACCTCTTATAGGTAGCGTAACCCTTGTGCATCTTGAAAGTCTTGTTTCAGAATCCCCGTATTCCATATTTCTTTCTTCAAGCCTGCGAGCCGCCCGCTTCATTATCTGCAGGGTTTCATCTGTTATATTTATCATACAAAAAAGAAAATCCTGAAGTATTTAAAGGGAAAATCAAAAACAATTACGAGGTCTGTATCCTGCCTGTTTTTTGAAGTGTTTCTCTGGAAATATGCTGTAAACAGAAACGGGATTCTTCACAGGATCAAAGTAGAGCAGGTAGCCCCTGTTCAAGTACCTGAAAGAACTTTCGAATACATCGATTAAAGGAAAATCATTCGTGAGCACGCTGACAGGACCCCTTTGAGCAACGGCTATGGATGCGGTAAGCATTTCAAAATCCGTTGGCGATACACACTGCCTGAATATTTTGAAATACATTGCTGCATCTTCCATGAGCCTGGATTCGTCACGTGTGTATTGAATTGTACCCTTTTTCAGGGCTATTTCGTATGCAGTTTTTACCCTTCTCTTGTAACCTGCTGGAATACCATTTCCTAATACCCTTTTGTCAGCTCCCCTTCCTTTTATTTCTTCTGAAACGCCCGGCGTAATCCTGAATGAGTGAGAGAACCCTTCTGCCAATTCGTCTACGTATTGCAATAATTCCCGTCCACCTATAGATAAGTCTCCTTGACGAGAAAAAAACGGTTCGATATCAAATACGCAGGTATCGACAAAAACAATCTCAGATGAATCACGAATGCTTTGCAGACCAAAATCTGTCATAACTTATTATGAAAGTAAAATCTCTTATATGCAACTTCATTGAATATCAGCACAATTAAGAACCACCCGTGTTTTTTAAACATTTCATCTATAATGTTAGTTCATGACAAAGGTAAAAGAGGAAACCGTGAAGCACGTGGCAGACTTGGCGCGGCTTAAACTTACTGCTTCTCAGCTCAAAAAAATGCAGAAAGACCTTGATGACATACTGACAGCTTTTAAGACCCTGGACGAGGCGCCTACGGCAGAGCCAAGTTTCCAGCCGATTCCGATGGAGAACGTGCTGCGGGAAGATACGCCGGAGAAGTGTCTCTCTAACGAG
>JBAZQV010000007.1:0-32798 GCA_041645025.1 Candidatus Aenigmatarchaeota archaeon | reverse complement strand
GGTCTTTGCAGTTCCTGAAGTTGTAACGGTTGTTGTATAGGAGCCGCCAGACGGGTCAGAAACAGAAAAGTCGCCAGGACCGCTGTCTTTTATGAGCTGTATCTGCACGTTGGACACATCTTCAGAAGATGCAGTGCTGGTAGCAGTAAGGACAACACTGGTTCCTGTTGTTGCGCTCGAGGCAGACAAGCTTGTATCAACAGAGCTTACAGAACCGACAGCAAACGCCAAGCCAGAAGCGAAAAGCGCAATTACAACCGCGATTATCAGGATTTTTTTCATTGCTTGTTCACCATTATTGTTTTTTGTTGATTTTGTGTTAAGTCTGAGTTCATTTTTATTGCTTACTCACTGTTGTCATTCCAGCTTGAGCAACCAGTATCCTTATTACTCGCCCATGGATTGTAGTCAATTGTACTGTCACCATCGTCATCTATGCCATTCGAACACTGTGAAGGCATCCAGACCGAGTCAACCCATGTAGACTCACTATTTCCGGAAGCGTCCTTGACTATTGCCTTGATATTAACATTGCTGCCAGCAGTCCATCCGCTCACCGGCACTATGTCAATCGCTGCGCACCCCTTTGGTCCAACACTCACGTTCTTCGTCTCAAAAGAGTATCTTGACTGGTTGATCGGGTCAAACCAATAGAACGGCACAGATGTCGGCTGAGGTCCCATGCCCCATGTCTCGCCGTAAACATAAACAGTAGCGCCCACTATTCCAGTGTAAGGCCTTGAAAACGTCATGCCACAGATTCTGGTTGAAAGGTTCTGAGTAGCGTTTACAATCCATAACCAGCCGCCGTCGCCGTCCTCATAGAATGCAAGGGATGTGTTCTCTCCGTCGTTCCTTATCGCGCCGACTGACATACTTTTCGAGCCTACCTGCACGCCAAAGTTAGTGTCGTCCCTGCTCTGTGATTCATTAAGAAGCGGATTCATGCTTACAATCGTCGTATTCCGTGCAAGTCTGTATGGATTGTCCACAGTGCCAGCGGTCCAGTTGAAGATGAAATAATACAAGCCGTTGCTACCGCCTCTGACAAATACATTATTAGCCGTCTGATTGAACGTGCCATTGAAAACCGTGTCGGACACATTGAGTATAAAACCGGACACAGTCATATTAATTAAATTATTAGGCGGAACGCCCACTGTAGAATTGAACTTTCTCAAATTCACGACAGCTACAGCATGCTCGCTGTTAACGCCTATCCTGTTGAGCTTGGTCGCCCATGTCTGGAAGTTCCTTATCTGGACTTGCGTTCCCACGTCGCCGCCGCCTCCAGGACCCTTTGTCTTGAAGGATGCAAAGTCCTCCACGGTCTGCGACTGGTTGATTCTCCAGAACATCATGAAGCTCCCTGAAGTGCCTATTGTCACTGGCACGAATGCAACACCTTTCGAGTCTGTGTTAATCAGGCTCGCATTGAATTCACCTGCGGCAAGTTTCCTGTCAAATCCAAAGCCACCGCCGCCTGTGCTTGAGCCAAAGTTGTCATTCTGCTTTATTATTGAGTCAACAGATACTGTAACGTCAGGGAGCGGAACTATGCCTCTCCTGATTATGTACGGAACAAGAAATTGTGTTCCTTTTGCATAAGAGCCTGCCCATGAGCCGTACTGGCCCTGAGGCGTGTATGACGCGTTCATCCATCTCAAATAGCCGCAGTCCATTATGTCCCACAGGTACATATCTGGTACTGAAGGGAGCCTGCTTCCTTTTCTCAGGATATATGTAGCATTGTCATTGTAAAGGCTTGAATCGTTTTTAACAAGAATAGTGTCATATACTCCGGCTGTTGCATTGTCAACTATGAGGAATTCAAGGTTATTGCTATAATTCAAGGGATCCTGTTGTCCCATTCCGTATCTTGTTACATTCAATCCCTTTCTGAGGCACACAAAGCCGGACTTTGAGAACGTATTATTGGAGTTCTTGACATTGGTCAGGTTCCATCCCTTGCTAGCTATCTGTGTAATATCGCCTGAATTGCCCTCTGTGCCGTTCCACCTTCTGAAATTATAATTGTTCTCCATGTTCATGCCTTCCTCGCTGCCTATCTGGACCGTATAGGTCGCGATATTTAGCCAGACTTCTGCATTTGCTTTCTCGCCCTTGGAATTATTGACGTCAATAGAAATCATCAACTGGCCTTTCTTTGTGGTTGATGGTATGGTGACATTAATCTTCCATACTTCAAAGCCCCAATCACCGCCGACATTCCAAGTGTCTGTAGTAAGATTAGCATAATTTATTGTGAGTGTCGTAAGTTTTCCTTCCCAAGGAATACCGCTCTTGGCTATAAATCCGGATGTTGTTGAACGGTTTTCCCATCTAGTAAGGCCAGTGCCATCTGTGCCGCTGCCGCACGCTAGAACGCCTCCCCTGCAATACGCCCGGCTGACATTAGTTGAGGCTTGAACGTACAACAACACATCCTGGCCAGCTGAAGGATTAGCACCCCATGGACTGGCAAGCCCGGCGCCAATATCTATCTGATTTATCCACGCATCAAAAGGCGACGACTGGAATCCACCCCAGGATGTGTCTGTTTTTCCTCCCAAAGTATCAGTAACTCTCCATGTAAGGTCAAAGAATCCGCTTGGCCATTCGGTCATTAAGAAGTTCGATGGTGAAAGTTGTATAACAGCGCTTCCGTTGTTCAAAGTCGCGTTTATAGTTCCATTCATTGTCATGGCCTTTGGGCCTGTTGAAGGATTGAAGTTCATTGCTCTCTCAAGTCTGAAAGTGCCGCTGCGGATTACTCTTGATGAGTTTTGAAGGTCTATGATATTCGAAACAGAGAAGTTTATTGTCGTGCCCGGCGAGACTCTCCATGCGCCCATGCCTGTCATGGAATCAGTGCCCGTCACCCAGAAGGAAAGCTGCTGGCACATGAATCCAGAAGGTATTGCATCAGCCCTTCCCTTGTAGCTTACATTAATGAGCATGAAATAGAATCCTGAAAGCGAGCCGCAAGTAGAAGCATTGAATGTAAGAGGAAATTGCACAGCTCCATTGGTGTCCGACGAGTTCTGCTGCATTGAAAGGCATGAAGATATGTCTTTTCCTGTCATCTCATCTCTTGCCTGTAGCACGTTAACAAACTGCACCGGGTCTTTTGGCGCGCTGTTGGAAGCTATGTCCATTACATTGCCCTGGAACTGCTGGGTTCCTGAACATGAAGAAGCACCTTTGAAGTCACTAACTCCGCCAGCAGGTCCACCTCCGCCGCCTCCTCCGCCACCGCCTCCACCTTCACCCATGCCGCCCATCATGCCGCCTGAAGCGACAAAGCCCATGATGTATTTCGCCATGTAGAACGTGCGTCCTGAAACATTATACTTGCCTGCAGAGGAGTTCAATTCGGCTGTGATTTCTATCTGGAACGGCCCTGTCCTGTTCACAGGTATCTGGACAGTCACTCGCGGGTTTTTGATAAGTGTGCCGTTTGTTCTCTCTGTAACATTAAAGTAGCCGGCGCTGTTAGCAGCACCCTCAAGTATGTCTGTTGAACCTGAAAAGGATTCCAAAGGAATCACTTTATTGACCACAATATTTGTTATGTTAACCCCGCTTACTTCTCTGTTGCTTTGCATGTCATAAGCACTAATATCAAATGTTGCATTATCGCCCGGATAGAGCAGGGTCATGAAGTCCATCCCGCCTCCAAAAGAGGAAATTGCGGTTGGCTTGAGTGCAAACCTTTCTATCTGCGCGTAGCCGACTCCCAAGGCTGTCACATTTCTGAGCCCAGAGCTTAGTGTAGTATTGACTGTTACGTTGTATGTTATCTTGTAGAATCCAGTTGCGTTAGGTGCTGTAAAGCGTACCCTGCAAACCGCTCTGCCCATGCTGAAGCCGTTGGCATCAATGCTTGTGATGATATTTGCAAGTGTTCCGTTGGGAAAGTATATCACAATGGTGTTGTTCACAGACAAGCAGTCAGCCTTGTCTGCTGCGACACCCATATTGCCGACAAAATCAACATTGTTGCTGAGGTTCGTGGCTATCACATTGAGGCCGACCTCGCCGCCTGTCGGGAATGCCGCAGCGTCGCCCCATTCTATGAAGAAGTCCTGGTTTCTCTGAAGTTTTGTTTTAAGTTGCGCCGTGCTTATTGCCGTGCCGCCTTCAATATTAGTGGAACCAACCCTTGCCGAGACAGATATGAGATAACTGCCTGTCTGGCTCGCACTGGTATTGTACGAGCCTGTATAATATCCTTCTCTTGTCGTGTCATTTGCAAGCGTCGTCGTTGTTGTTGTGCCGTTTGGCTGCGAAACAAGAGCCGACACGTTAGTCGCATAGCCTATCGGGTTTCCGTCGCTATCCCTGATTTTTACAATTATTATAAAGCCGTCGCCTGGAGAATAATCTGACCGCGTCTCGTTCTGGCTCGTCTGCGTGGTAACAGACATTGCGTATGATGATTTGACGAGGAACACCTCATGAACAATGCCCCTTTCAACGGCAATCAAGTAAGTGCCATCAGCGCCTGAAGGCACTGTTATGTTGTATGTTATATTTCCATTGTGAACCTGTCTGCTGGTAACATTTGTTATTGTCCAGCCAGAATCAACCGGCCCATTGGCCTTGAAAATTTCTACCAGCGGCGTGTAGTTTGCCACGGTCCCGTTGGTCATATTTAGCAGTGTTACATTGACAAGGAACGTGTTATTTACGCCAAAAGGCGGTTTCTTTGTAAGGAACGAAATAGAGCCATAGGAAATATTTGTTATGAAAAAAGAGATGTTTTTTGTCACAGACGACTGGTTTGTCGAGATTGTTATATTATATTCGCCGACACCTGGTGGCGCTGAGATGTTGAACTGGAAGTAGCCGCCGCCGGAAGTGCTGGAAGAATTCACATATCCGGGAATGGAAACATTGACGCCTGCAAATCCTGAAGAATTGTTAAGGTAATAATAACCCTGAACAAACATGGTGCCGTTAGGCCTGGCAAAAGAAGGAATTGAATTATCAAGATAATTAGCAAAAGCGGTAGTAGTAAATAATGCAAACACAAAAATAATCGAGACCTGTACGAATCTCATTGAATCACTCGCTACTTTAATGTTTCAATTATGTTTCCAAGCGGTATATAAAGTTTTTGCGGTTGCGTAGTTGAATCAAATCACAAAAAAATAAGGTGGAAGTAACACAAGGCAAAAAAACACAAGACCAATCTTCGTCTTGCCAAGGTATTTTATTGCAAAAGTGAAGTAAATACAATGGAGGACTTTGAATAATATATGTTTCATTCAAAGTCCTTATTGTGAACTTTGACAAATTATGGGGTTAATCAAAGTTCTCAATGCATTTTAACCGAAAAAATGTGAAAGAACTTCTCTTAGATGCGATATTGTTTTCACTTGGAATCATAGCCATATCACTCCTCTATGAAAACAATCTGCTGCTTACATTCACAATGATATTTTTATGGTGTTTTGGAATATATTTCTGGCATAAAAAACGTGATATAGTTTTATTCGTATCGGGCGCTATCTTTGGCCCGCTGGGAGAAACAGTTGCCATTTATTTTGGTGTATGGAATTACGCAAACCCGACATTTCTTGGAATACCTCTATGGTTGCCTCTTGCATGGGGAATGGCAATAGTCATGATTGTCAGGTTTGCAGAACTTTTTATCAAAATGGAAAAAAAATAGTTATTTTTAATTAAACCGAGATGCATCATTATTCGCCTTAGCTATCTTCTCCGCTTTTTGGTCTTAAGGTGCATGTGGTAGAGAATAAACAGTATGACAATTACAGACGCTGCAAATAGCGACCACACGAGCTGGACTGGCGTGAGCGAAATATCAGCCATTAGCGACATTATTGCGGCAATCATAGTAGCACCATCTAAGATCATGTCTTTGACATGATCTGGATTCCATCTTCTGACAAACCAGCACTTTTAGGTGCTGGTATTAAAGAAGATGCAATTACGGGAAAATTACACACCCTCTAGGTTATATATGTTCAGTGCCTCTATTTAAATTATGAAATGTGTGCTCATACATTATAGCGAAATAGGCATCAAGGGTGGCAACCGCCGCTTTTTTGAGAAAAAGCTCGTTGAGAACATAAAAAATGTCGTTGGCAAAAAAGTGGAGAGGAAACCCGGCCGGATAATCGCAAAGGTGCCTGACAGGAAAATAGACCAGCTCAGGAAAATAGCCGGCATTTCTTCTTTTTCCGTAGCCGAGGAAACGCCGCTCACTATTTCAAAAATGAAGAAAACCGTAATCAGTGTTGCTAAGAGTTCAAAGAAAAAAACATTCCGCATAAGTACCACCCGCTCTAACAAATCCTTTCCACATACTTCCATGCAGCTCAACGCCCTTCTTGGAGAAGCCGTGCTAAAAGCAACGAAAATGAAGGTCGACCTGCACACGCCGGAAATAGAAATATTCGTAGAGATAACAGACAAAGCCTATGTGTACGGCGAAAAAATCCCTGGCGTAGGCGGCCTGCCTGTTGGCACAGCTGGCAAGCTTGTTTGTCTTTTATCAGGCGGCATAGACTCGCCTGTAGCAGCCTGTAGGATGATGTCCCGCGGCTGCCGCGTCGTGTTCGTCCATTTCCACAATTACGACCCGTTTATCACAAAAATAAAAAAACTGGTCAAAATCCTTTCAGAATATCAAGGTACATCAAAAATCTATTTTATACCTTTCAAGGAAATTCAGCAGGAGATAATCAAGAAAACCGACCCGAAATACAGGATGCTCCTCTATAGGAGGCTGATGATGCAGCTGGCAGAGCAAATAGCGAAAAAAGAGCATGCCTACGGCCTCATAACAGGTGATAGCGTGGCCCAGGTCGCGAGCCAGACGCTGCAAAATCTCAATGTAATATACGAGCCGGTAACAATGCCAATCTTCTCGCCGCTAATCGGCACCCACAAGCAGGATATTGTAAATGAGGCACAAAAGATAGGCACTTACAAAACTTCCATCATACCTTACACTGACTGCTGCTCTGTGCTCATAGGCAAGCATCCTGAGACGCATGGAAAAATCAAAGACATCAAGAAGCTCGAGAAGAAACTGCGAATAAAGGCATTGATGAAAAAAGCGTTGGAAAAAGCTGAGATCGAGAAAATCTGACTAATTTTAAACCTTATTAAAATAATACTTAAAGTCTGAATAGTAAAACTAGATTATTGCTGGGATGGCAGAACGGCCATGCGCCGGCCTGCAGCAGCCCTTTCTAAAAGAAAGCGCTGGCGGAAAGAGAATAAAAAGAATAATATATTTTCTTTTCCAACAGGTCTTTTCTTTGCGAAAGAAAAGGGTTGGTAGAAAGCCGGAAAAAGGAGTTCAACTCTCCTTCCCAGCTCTATCAATATGAATATAAAAAATAAGATTCAATATTCAATATGCTGGCAAAAGAGATAAAGAGAATTTTTATTCATGTAAGGTGGCCATTACAGGTTTATGTATTTCTAGGCTTCATGTTTGGTTTGATAGTTGCTCAGGTCAATTTTCAGTTTATTGTGATTGTTGCCTTAGCCAGTCAGTTGTTATTATGGGCAGGCGTAACGCTCTTTAATTCTTATTATGACAAAGACGATAAACCTGTTGCGGGGTTGAAAAATCCCCCTAAAATAACCAACTCCATATTGTACGGAAGTCTGTTCTTTAAAATAATATCTTTGATATTAGCCTTATTTGTAAATAGAATATTCCTGTTCATTACCGTCTTTATAATTTTCTTATCTATCTTATATTCTCATACAAAATTCAGGTTTAAATCTAACGGATTTGTTGCTTTATTGTTTAATTTTATTGCCGGATTCACGACTTTCTTGTCTTCGTCATCGATAAAAGTGGGTAGTTTATTGGACAATAACATTATTTTTGGGTCAATTTCAGCAGGATTATTCCTGATGGCAATTTATTTGATGATGCAAATACACCAAGCAAAAGATGATAGAAATAGGGGTGATGTTTCTTACATTATAATGTTCGGCAGAAAAAGAGCACTACTAACATCGGTAATAGTTATTTTATTTTCTGGCGCGTTTGGGCTATTCTCGTTGTATCTATCCGGCTTATTTATGCACATTATTATTTTAGGGATTTATATGGCAGCAGGAATAATTTTGCTAATCAGATGGGTATCCAATAAAAAAGAGGAAGATTTTAATATGATGACTAAAATTACAAATTACTTCTCATTTGTTGGTTCTATTCTTTTATTATTACTATATATTTTCGGTGGCTAATTTATACATCATATTAAATTATAGTAAAAGCATGAGTACGGAAATGTGAAGAAGATGACCGAGACAACAAATGATTGGGACTTCGACGGCGACCAGTCCGTATTCGAATGGATGAAATCCGGCTTCATAAGTTTTTTCTCCTACGTGAAGGGCCAGTCAAGCCTTAAGCAAAGCTTCGGCGCCATTTTTCTCAGCATAATAACAGACGTTCTTGCAGGACTGTTTCTCGGCAAGTTAGATGAAACGCTTCTTCTGCTGCCGGGCCTTATAGTGCTTATACCAGGCGCCATGTCCATGCGTGGCAATATATTCGGCGCACTTGGCTCGCGACTGAGCACAGCACTGCACATGGGACGCATAGACAAATTTACATTCAAAAGCAAATACATCAGAAATAATATCTACTCTTCAATAACGCTGACAATTTTCACGTCAATAGCACTTGGCTTTATAGCACGGGCGTTGCTGCTTATGTTCGGCGTGCAAAGCGCCGGCGTGCTTGAGCTAGTGTTAATCTCCTTCATAGGCGGTGTCCTGTCAGGCATTATACTTTTAGCATTAACAATTTGCATCGCATTCACAGCCCACCGGAGAAAATGGGATCCCGACAACGTCACATCGCCGCTCATAACAGCACTGGGCGACTTCTTCACAATACCATCTCTTGCCATGGCAGCCCACTTCATACTGGGTGTTGACGTGTTCTACATAATGGTAATGTCCGTCATGCTGATGGCACTGGCTGTCATCAACCTTGTCGTGGTTTTCATTGCCGAGAGCAGCCAGGATGCCCTCGTCCTGAGAGAAGGCTCCTATCGCACCATAGTTTTGCAGTCCATAATTGTAATGTTGTTCGCCGGTATGCTTAGCGCCATGTCCGGGCTCTTTCTGGAATTCAATCTGCATATAATACTGGCCGTACCCATCGTGCTTACGCTTGTTCCTGCGTTCCTTGAAGAGGGTGGAAACATCGGAAGCATTTTGTCTTCGCGCGTTGCCACAAAACTACATACAGGACAGATGGATGCAAGGCTGTCCATAGACAGCGGAATAAAAACAGAAATCATAAATTCCTATATTCTCGCAATGCTCGTATTTCCCATAGTAAGCTTCCTGGTTTTTGTATTAGGCAGTTACATTGGCATTGGGGGAGTGGCACTGCCAAAGCTTGTCTTCATTGCAACACTTGCAGGCCTGCTGCTGACAACCATATCCATAGCTACCTCGCTGTTTATTTCTATCGTTTCGTTCAGGTACAAAATAAATCCTGACAACGTCACGATACCGCTCATAGCAGGCGTCGTGGACATAATGGGCGTGTTCACGCTGCTGTCTGTAATGGGAAGTTTCGGAGTTCTGTAGAAAAATAGTCGCAGCTTATTTGTAATGCCGAAGATGGGATTAAGCTAATAGTACAGTGCAGAAAATTTAAGTTATGACAATCTTTTTCAAATTATGTGAATTAAATCAGCCTTCTACAGGAGTCCAATTGTCAGGGTGCCATATTATTTCCCTTTCGACAAAAGAACCTCCAACTTCTGGAAATTTTCTTTGTAAATACAAAACTACATTTTCTCTAGATGCTATTTCTTTTGCCATTTCAAGAGCCCTATCTAACGGCAAATCTCTGAAAGATATTGATGTGTCTTTGTAGTTTCGCGGGTGTTTCCAACATTCATCAGGTCCAATTTCTCCCGCAGGATCGATACTAGCATCAAAATTTCTTCGTAAATATGCGTTGAACGCTGAGTCAAAAGGCGGACCTTCCGGACTAATATCCAGATGGTCGCTATAAACTCCTGCATGCTCAGTTGTTGCCATTTTCACTTTAGTACCAACATACGTTTGCATTCAAAATCACTTATTTAATTATAAAAACAAACCTTCTTAAAGCTTTCTATTATTTTGTCACTTAAAAGTAACTATATAACGAGTATGGGTTTCGATGGGAAGTAAAGCCATGTAGAAAAATACTTGCATTTTACTTCCTTCTTCTCATTTCTTTCCTGTAGAACTCTTCCCTTTTCCTTAAATGCAGTTTGACATGTTTCACCGCGCGCGCGAGAAAAACTTCCTCTTTTTCCATACGGTGCTTGAGCACGTTTTCCTCTTTGAAAAGGAATTTCTTTGCCTCCTTTACCTCTGACTTGGGCGAGAAGAACTGGTATATTGGCAGCCCTACCAGCAGCAAAACTATGCCAACCAATACAGCAGAAAATCCACTCTGTGATATCAGGTAAATGCATATCAGGATACTGGCAACGCCAAGTATCTTAGTGGCCTTATCTTTTCTGAGCTTCATTGCCGACGCAGCTACCATTATATAGCAAAAAGCAAAACAGAACACGGAAAACACTATCAGGTCCCTTACAGGAAGAAACGACGCGGCAATAAACGCTATGACACTGTGAACCGCTAGCGATATATGCGGGGTTGAATATTTGTTATGAAGGTCCGCCAGTTTTTTTGGAAAGTAACCGTCCGCTGCCATTGCGTAAGCAAGACGAACGCTGCCTATCAGGCCCGACTCATTGGAGCCTGAGACTGATACAAGCGCACCTATAGCCATTATGACAGCGCCCAAACCACCCATAAGCAGGAAAGCAACATAGGTAAGCGGTGCTGTTTGACTTGCAAGGTCCATATAGTTTGCCGAACTGATAATGACCAGGTTTGTCAACAGATAAAATACAGAAACAATAAGCATGCCGAGAACAATAGCCTTTGGCACGACCTTCTCCGCATTCTTCACATCCGAGCTCGGTATCGAAGCAAGCTCAAAGCCCACATAGGCCCAGAATATCAGGACAACAGCCATTCCAAACCCGCCAAAGCCCAGCGGCGCAAAAGGCATCAGGTTGCCCAAAACAAGAGACGGCTTTGAGTATATCCACAGCAGGCCAACAACAATCAGCAGAAAGAGAGGTGCGAGCTTTAGAACCGTAAGCGCGTCGTTAATGCGAGCAGCCTTCTTTATGCCATAATAATTCGTCACAAAAAGGAACGCGATGAACAAAAATATGACAATTATCCTTCCGATAAAGTCAAGCGGAATGAAAAAGGAAAGATAGATGGCAAAAGCCAGTGGAAAGACGCACAGCGCTGCGAGTTCAGCAAGCCACAAGGACCATCCTGTGATAAAGCCGGGAAAGTGGCCAAACGCCTTTTTCGCGTAAGCATAGGGTCCGCCGACCTGTTTAACAACGCCAGAACACTTGGCAAAGGTAAGCGCAATTATAGTAGCAAATATGCCAGCAACTATCCACGCCACAAGAGAAGCAGGACCAAGCAAACC
This sequence comes from Candidatus Aenigmatarchaeota archaeon, assembly GCA_041645025.1. Classification (GTDB taxonomy): domain Archaea; phylum Aenigmatarchaeota; class Aenigmatarchaeia; order GW2011-AR5; family GW2011-AR5; genus GW2011-AR5. The sequence goes on along the minus strand of JBAZQV010000007.1, from coordinate 21,256 downwards.
CGAACCAAACGATGCTGCGATGTAAATGTCCGCGCCCACGACCGCGCCGACAACAAGATTCGTGACATCAAAAAGGGTCAGGTTTGCAGCACGCATGAATTACATATTGCTATGGCCTCATATATAGTTCTACAAGGAAACAAACATAATTCACCGTCTAAAGGATTAGTCACCTTGAAATAACACTTTCTGTCATACAATATAGATTTGAACTTTTCGAACCTAATTATTAGGTGGTCATATGGAAACTTGCATCTGGTGCGACGCTAATTTCTCCAACCGCATAGAACTCGAGTATCACGTCGAGCAGGAACACGAATTTGTCTGCAGGAACGTCAAGATAAAACTGTAGCGAAAACAAAGCAAAGCATCGCGTCTTCTATACAAATGAGAACGCCTATTCTTTCCTTGAATACCGCACCCGTCTCCTTATCTGCTCAGGTGAGACAGGGTTAAGTTTTCTTCGGGATTGGGTCACAGATTCGAACAACAATACCTCGCATTTAGGATACGTATTTTTGGCATCACGATAGACGTCGCAAACTTCAGAATCCTCGAAGGTTCTTACAAATTCAGGAGCATCAACACGCAGGTTACCGTTCCAGATTTCCATACTGTAGCCCTCATGCACATCAGGCAAAGCCTGAACGTGCGGCCGTTTTCTTCTTTTGAAGTACATCTGCGTAATTTTTACAAAGTCTTTTTAAGGTGATATTTCAATTATAAAAAGAAAGCGTCTGTAATCTAATGAGCCTTTCTTTGGGAAAGAAACCCTCAATGGAAAGAAACATATTATAAGGAAAGGTTCGGAAAACGGTAGGATTTCAGCCTTCCAAGCTGACCATCCGGGTTCGAATCCCGGCGGACGCACTTAGTTACCTTTAAGTAGTGAAAATCTTTATATACTGGAAATCCCATATATATGGTTATGGTGCCACGTCAAAAAAGAGTCGAAATGGCTATTGGCCAGTATAAACATGATATGAAAGGTGTTAAATTACCGCCAGATGTACGTTCATATGTTGACCAAATCGTATTGTCATGTTTCTCAACATATTTTGGTACGAAGCCTAGAAAAGTACCTAAAGAGCCAATGACAGCTCAGAGATTGATTGATTATGAGGCACAGCATGCAGACGAAATACGAGAAGGATCGGCACGTTCCTGTCTAGAAAGAGGTAAAAGTCCCACTTCTATTGAAGAATTAGAACTTAGTCTAAGGGCATATAATTTATTTAAAAAAGCAGGAATACATACAGCAGAAGAATTAGCATGCTATCCAATGGATTTATTTGGTCCGAAAACACAGAAAGAGATCGTAGATAATTTACAACGATATGGCATTATATAAAAATGTTCTTCGTGAGAAAATAAAATTATATTTTCTATATCGTCAAAAATGGGCGAACTGATAGCTCTAGGGGTAATTCCAAGCGGACTTCAAAATCACATCTTCTTTGTATACCCACGACTTTCTGAAAAGAAGATGATATCCAAGATTCATTTTTTGCATAAAAAGCAGCAGTTTTCAATGAATCTTTAGACAAGTTAAAAATTTAAAGAGTAAGGTATACTGTATGGTTATGGTAAAGAAAAATGCATCATGGAAAGAAACAAGCGATTACATCAAAAAAGCCCGGAAAGACCCGGAATTCATGAGGGATTTGAAGAAATTCATAGCTAATTCTACGGGCAAGTCAAAATAGTTTTCTTTTGAATTCAGCATAACCGATAAAGTTCGGCGTTATTAGATTATGCTGCTTGTTAACTGAATAATAAGACTCTTTGGCGGGGTCTGACAACATTGTTCTGTTATCATCAGATACTACGATATCCAGTTTGCTAATAGTCGCTTCTGCAACAATTACCATGTCATTTTCCATATTTTTCCATGATACAGAACCACCATTTTTTCTATAGTTTTTATAATAAAGAAGTGCCAAGTGATTGGCAAGCGGCTTGATTTCAAGTCTTCGGTCCTTTGTCAATGTATCGTACAGTCTGAGAAGAGCCAATCTCAAATCATATCTGTCTTTCGAGTGCTTAGGTGCGGCTCTTATTTCGTTCCTTATTATTTTGATTCCGTAAAATATCAAATCATGCTTGTGCAAATTTGCCTTATCAACTACTTCATCCTCAAGATTGTCTTCTATTATCCTTCCGTAGATACTTGTATCTAGAATGAGTCTTGTTGTCATTGCAATTATTATCTCTCGTTATTTTATAAATCTGTCATAGAGACGCATACTTTGAATGGGAACCGAACCGATTTAGGCCAGTTCCCGGCGGACGCATTTTTAATTATTCCTTGACTTCCATTTCTTGTATATACGGGGTCTCTTGAGGGTAATTATCTATCTTCTTCGGGTCTTTGCAGGACAGATTCTTTATTATTTCTTTCCACATATCCTTACCATATTTGCTTCCTTTCAAAAATTGCCTGGCCTCTCGCAATAAATACAATCTACGTCTGTTCCACGCTTTTAGTGCACCTTCGCGTGTTTTATGAACACTGTGTATAGAGTTGTGTTCTGGACCATGATCGCCAACAATATAGATTTTCATTTTACTCATCTCTTGGTTATTTTTCCCGTTTCTCCGTAGAAGCGTCTTGCTCTCTCCAGTGACGTTTTCGCCGTCTGTTGAAGTGCAATAACTCCTGTCTCGTATGTTATGCTGCCGCGCTTCTTTTTCTCATGGTGGTATTCTTCCATAAGCTCCGCTGCTCTTTGTTGGCCCAGCAACTCTGCAGCTTCCCTACCGACTTCCTCAAAGTCATCAACAAATATTTTTTGGAGCTTTTTGGTACTATAAAAATAGTGAACAAGACAGTGATAAGTTACCTCGTGCACGAACTTCTTTTGTTTTATTTTGACGCCAGCGCTCTCAAGCAGTGCGCGCGCCATATAGAACATCGAATAATACGACGCATTTATCACCCAGAGATATCCGTTGAACCCTTCTATTTGCAGTGTTTTTTGCAATGCTTTGTCTGCTGACGCATTCCACAGCAGGTTTGCGGCATCCAGCGAGTTCTTTGCATTGTTAAGGAAAAACAAAACGAACTTCCCTTCCTTTTCCTTTGCAATCGTCCCGTTTCTCAGATATTCACTAACGCGCTGGGCGCTCTGCTTTTCATCCAGCATTGCTTATCATCCCGTAATACTGTTCTATGTTTACAAGTATTATATGATTTTTTAACGCTTCTGCCTGAACCGTGGGGTTTTTGCTGCGCATACCCTCCAAGAATTCATCCGGCGTAAGGACCGTGAGATGAACGTCTGTCATGTTTGACATTTTATTTTCAACATGTTTTTTCCTGTTCTCGTCGCATATAACCATAAGGTCTATGTCCGAGTGTTTTGTAGCTGCTCCTTTTGCGTGGGAGCCGAATACAAGGGCAATAAACGGAAACTTTAGCTCGCTTAACCAAAAATCCATAGTCTGTATGTTTCTGTTTTTCATCAGATCCTTCCGTCTTTCGTCCTCTGCCTCATAGGTGTCTTTTGTCAGTCTGAGCGTCAGTGAAACCTGAATCGATTGCCCCACTCTCATGCCTTTGAGAACGCCTTTTTTTATCAGTCTCTGAACGGCGGTGTGTGTTATTTTATAGTCCGCCCTGATGCCCTTCGACAGTTCTCGTATGGTACATTTTCTTCTCCCCGCAAGCAAAAATTTTATTATTTTTATTTCGGTCTTCATTCGTATCACTTTATGTATCTATATACATAGCATTATGTACTTAAATACTTAGACAATCTTCCCGGCGGGGCTTTTATGTTTTAAGTTGTATAATAAATATGAATAATAGTATGGACATGACCAAGAAGGCAGAAAAATTAGTCAGGAAATACTCAGCAAGGAGACGATAAGATGAAAGCAGCATTTATGTATGATGAAGAGGCAAACTCACTTGTCATATACAGGCAGCAAAAGAAAACCAGCCTTACCATAGATTTAGGAGAAGTTATAATTGATTTAGACGATAAAATGAGTATTGTTGCAATAGAAATACTTAACCCTAACAAAATTTTGAATACGTCTAAAGAAGTTTTACAAAACCTGATTTCTGCTGACATACAGATTAATTCCAGGATGTCTACCACATGGCTATATCTTACTTTAAAACCGAAAGGTGAAGAAGAGAGGCAAATCTCTATACCCTTGCCATTAGAGAAGTCCATCACAGTTTAGACAAGCAAACTAAAGAAAATAGTAGTAATTCCCAGCGGACGCATCTTTTACTTTCCTTCAACAGCAACCGTATCGCTTGCTATAATGATTTTCCATAGCCAAAGCTACGAGTTTGTTTTCCATGAAATCACTTTTTTATCCTAGAACGAGCAAAGCTTACGCTAAGTGAGACGAGAGCTATGTGCTCGGGAGCGGCCTTCGGGCTGTTCCTTTTTACTTATCCCTCAAGAGTCCAGAAATAGTTTATTGTGGCGGGAATTCATCCACCGCTTGTTGTGAACCTTGTCAAAGCGGTGGATTTCTTCCCGCTTGATTAACATTTTTAAAGCTAGGATATTATGTTCTTTGACCGCAAGCCACTTTCTTGTGAAGAAAGGGGCTTATTTGAAGAACTTCCTCAGCGACGGGTGCATGTCCTCGACGTAGCGGGTAGCGATGTTCTCGTAGAGGTTGTATATTATCATGACCGTAAGCAGTATTCCGGTTCCGGTTCCCAGTGCGCCTGTAAAGTCTCCTATGGCAGCAAGCATTCCTACGAACAGTCCGCTGATTATCGTGATCGTGGGTATGTACCTGTTGAGCACTTCCTCTACAATGCGCGGGTCACGGCGGAATCCAGGTATCTGCATTCCCATTCCTTTTATCTGCTCTGCCACAGAACGCGAATCCATGCCGCTGGTCGAGACCCAGAATATGGAGAAAACCATCGAGCCGAGCACAAGTATCAGCATATACGCAATTATGCGGGCAGTTTCCTCGCCATTTGGCAGCCCGACAGAAAAGCTGGACACCAGGAAAGCCATTACGAGCCCTGCAGCTATCGAGCCTATCAGAACCTTGTGCACGTGCTTGTACTTGAAGTAAAACGCAAGGAATGCCGCAATAAATACAGTTAACATAAGCGTCAAAAAGAATATCTGAACAGGGAGCGTTACCGGCGGGTTGAAAAAGAGAGCGATTCCGCTAGTCGCCTGGCCGTCCTGGTCAAAGCAGCCGAAGAGTCCGCAGCGCAGTCCAGCATCTGTTATGGTTTTTGCTGAAATGTTCCCAAGCAGCTGCAAATTAGCAAGTAGCGCGGCAATAAGTATTACAGGAATATTGCTCGTGTAGATGAGGTTGAGCGGCCATCTCCTTGAGAATCCTCGTATGGAGCCAAAGGCCAAAGGTATTTCCACCTTTATTGCCTGGACATAAACAACGACCAGGAAAACTATTATCGTCGCGACAAGCGGCAGCAGCGCCACGAACGCCTGGAATATCTCGCCAAGGCCAAGGAGCGCGACAAACTGGGGCAAAATACCTGCTGGAATTGTTTCGCCTGGCGGTGTCAGCGGATTGAAAGCACGTACGAAAATTACTTTTGTGACGCCGGCGGCAATGAATAATGAGACTCCAGACCCTATGCCCCACTTTGACACGACTTCGTCCATCAGCAGCACAAGGAAACCACCAAATGCTATCTGGAATATAAGGAACAAATATACTCCAAAATCATTCGAGAGCGGTATTATCGCGCCAAACGACACGTAAGCAAATGCTTCGAACACACAGAAAAATATAACAGCTAGTTTCTGCATGCCCTGGAACTTTCTCTTGCCTTCCGATGTTTTGAGATCCCAAGGGAGTATTTTTGCGCCGACGAGAAGCTGCAGAATAATTGAAGCCGTGACAATAGGTCCTATACCTAACGTGAGCAGCGAACCGATAGACGAGCCGAGAATAAGTTCAAAGAACTGAAAACGCTCTGTGGAAACAGGCGAAACGCCAAAAGCTATTATCTGGCTCAGCACCAGAAAGAGCAGAAGAATCATGCCAGTCCATTTAAGACGTGATTTAAAGTTAAGATGAGTCTTCGGTTCTGCAATGCCTGGCAGTTTCGAAGTTATTGCATCGAGGACATTCATAATTATAACCGCGCTTATCAAAAATGTTTTTAAACCCTAGTATCATAACATGCTTCGATTTCTTCTACATCATCTCTGAGTGAAAAACTTACTTCTGACCCTCGCATCGTATCATGATATTGAGCGTGTCTTTCATCTTCTAACATTCTTAGAGCTTTTTCATGAATCCAATTCATTGCAATGTATCTGAACATTGCATAAACCTGTTCCGGTGTTTTGCTGTTATCATAAACAACAACAAAACTTCTGCCAGGTGTTGTTATGCTTCCAGTACGGCTAGGTACATATTTTAGAAGCTGAATACAGTCATTGTCAACTCTAAATGGCATGTATCGGCCATCAAACAAAACATCATGATGATCGTCTCGCGTGTTTAGTGAAAATTTTGAATCAAGATATTCCCTAATCAACGGATCCATGCCTATGCCTCTATTTTGCCGCCGGCCTTTTCTATCTTTTCCTTTGCCATCTTTGAAAACTTCTTGACTTTGACAACAACAGAACGGTTTATTTTGCCCGTGCCCAGCAGCTTGTCATATCCAAGCTTGCCAAGATCAAAGTTGTTGCCATCCATCTTCTCGATGTCATTAATATTAAGAGTCTTGTCGGTCTTTCTTTTTGAATAAAAGCCCTTGTAGCCATAGCGTCCCGGGTCTTTTGACGTGACAAAGGAGAACTTGTGCTTGTGGCCGCCGCCGAGTCCGCGGCCACCCTGACTGCCTCCGCCGCGGTGCTTCTTTTTGCAGCCCCAGCCATGGCTCGTTCGTCCGCGCCACTTTCGCACCTTCTGTTTGAATCTTACGGTCATATAAATCACTTGTCTTCGAACATTATTTTCTTTTTTCACCTTTTATAATATATTTTCCTTTTCCGCCAGCGCTTTTCTTAAAAGGGCTGAAAGGAGCTTAAATCATTTTTTTGATCAGGTCGTTTATCTTGTCTCCGCAGTATCCGAGATTACCGCGAGGATAATAGTACTTCTTCGACTTCAGACCACCTTTCGGCGGCTTCAGTCCCCTGGGTTTTTCAAGAATCTTTTCTATTTCTTCAGAAGCTTCACCCCAGGCTGCAAAATTAGCTACTTTTCTTACCATGCCAATATTCGAAGGCGTTTTTTCAATCAGCCTCGCTGAGTATATCTTCTTCAGGCCCAGCATCTTGAACGTATCAATTATATCTCTTCTTGTTCCAGCCTCTCCGCGTATCCTTACAATAGCTATCATGCGCTTTCCTCCTCCTCAATTTCTTCGTAATTTTCTTCCGTTGATTTTACCGGAGTCCTGGAATCAAGTCTTAATCGGTTTATCCGTTTGAAAGCATCAAAAATAGCCATAGCATAATTAGAACGTGACCGTGACTCACCATAACGTTTTGTCCAAAGATCCTTTATGCCTGCAAGCCGCATTATTTTCTTAGCCTCATTATTAACACAAAGTCCGACGCCCTTTGGTGCAGGGAACAACTGAACGCGCACCGAGCCCGACTTGCCTTCAATCTGTACAGGAATAGTATGATCCGAACCGCAGGCACACTCCCACGAACCACAGCCGCGCTTCACAGGAACTATATTCAGTTTTGCTGCTTCTGTCGCCTTCTCTATTGCCACACGATTTTCTATTGCAACAGATTTTCCGAGTCCAAAGTAGCCGTCACCATTGCCTATCACCACCATGGCTGAAGTGCGGTAACGTCTTCCTGACCGGTGCATGCGTGTAGTCCTGCGGGTAGGCGTTCTCTTTATGCCGCCACCCTTTCCTGGCGAGCCGCCTATGAAAATTATGTCTGTCTGCAAGTTTGGTATGAGCCTGTCAATTATCTGGGATTCTTTTATTTTCTTTCCCTGGGTAAATATCTCTTCAAGCGTTATAGTGCCCTGAGCAACCATTCTTCCGAGTTCAGTTCTTGGTTTCCATTCCATATCGATCCCTTTCTTGCAAGAAAGGTCTAGATCTCACCCCAAAGAACTGGGGATCTTGTAGACCTCGTCTTCAATATTATTTTTTCCCTCATCCACATTTTATTTTATTTCTTTTTATTTTATTTCTTTTCCGCAAGCGCTTTTCTTTAGAAAAGGGCTTACTTAGCGACCTCGACCTCTTTTTTAGTTTTGGCTCCAAATTCCGCATTTATTTTATCCTTTACCTCTTGAAAATGCTTAGGCAGGTCTTCCGGCTGCAGGCCCGCTTTAATATATCCTGAAAACTGCTTCTTGTACTTCTCACCGTCGGATTTTAGTTTCTGTGCATATTCTGCTATGTGCTTGCCGCTTATACGGTCCATTTTTGGAATAGCCTCTTTGCCCAAAGGTATTATGAGGCCGGCATCTCTTGCGCCAGCAGCTGCTGCATACAAACCCGATGCCTTTACGGACATCTGAAGTCCTATGTCAACATTAGCTTCTTTAATATTCTTTTTAAGAGCCATCAATCCTGCCAGGTAACCCGTAAGATATGCGGCAGGAAGGTTTCCGCCATGTCCTTTCCATCCATACTTTTTCAGCGCCTTTGAAAAAACTTCAACCTCTGTCCTGTCGCCCGTCGTCTCTAAAATTATAACCTGCAAATGAAAATTATTCAGGGTTTTTCGAATAGCTAAACGCGGCTTGTCAGACTTCAACAGGGCAAGTCTCTGCACATAATCGGTTTTTTTCTTTCTTCGTCTATCAAATGCCATAATTATCACTTCTTGATGAGGTTATTTCTCTCGAGGTAGTTCATGACGTGGCTTCTGCTGCGAAAGTATCCGCTCTTTGACTTCATGTAAATATCACGATAGATCTTGTTGTCTATGCTCTTTGTCTCCTTCAGGTCTTTTATCAGTTTGCGTATGGAACGTATTGTTTTCATCCAGGTATGCTTCTTATTCAGTCGTGTTCCCTTCTTGCCCTTGGTCGATCCGTGGCCGCGTCTGCGCCCTTTCTTTTTTTGTGCCGCGATTTTTTTCTTCCGAAAGCTGCTCAGTCCTTTCTTCGGCTTTACCTTTATAACACCGTCCTTAATGAGGTGCCGAACGTCCTCAGAGGTTATAGCATCAGCTATATCCGCAAGCCTTGATGGATCCATCCATACGCGGCTTTTCCCGCACTTCATTATCTTCGCAGCCATCTCGCATTGTGACTTCATAACTATCATCCACGTCCTGTTCTTGTTTTTCCCATTTTTATAATATTTTCTTTTGCCTTGAGGATTTTCTTTTTCAAAGAAAAGCCTCAGTTAATTCCAGTATTTATTTTCATAATCTTTTAGTTCCTCATAGTTTGAAATATAAAAGTCATTGAAAGATATCCTGCATTTCGTGCAGTGAAACACATCCTTTGTCATGTTTTTACCAAAATCTCCACACACAGGACATTTTCCAGCTCCAAAGTTTATGAACATCTCATTCACTCCTTTTTTTCATTGAATTTATAAGTATAGACAAGAACTTCAGTTTCAGGCGTAACTTCAGCTTCAGGGTGATGACGCTTGAACGCTGCAATTAATTGGTCAATGTTTTCATAAGTCGCGCCATGTGATGGATCTTTGAGGTCTATTTCCTTCGTTTTTTTCCGCTCAACATGTGTTATTGTTGCGTGCCCGAAAATCTTCTCTGACTTTGAATTTTCAAAATCTATCTTGTCCCCGACTGCAAAACCATGATCACGTGTCCTGTAAGTTTTTGTTTTTCCTTGAATAACTTGAGGCACTACACTTTCATGAAATCCCAATTTCTTTTCGCTTTTACTTCCAGCTTTTACCTCATCCTTTGCTTCTGTTTTAACTTCACTCTTTGATTCTGCTTTAATTTCATGCTTGTGTTCTGTCTTAGCCTCAACAGGCACATCCTTTTTCTTTTTTACAGATTCCTTTTTCTTTTTCAAGGCAGCGGCGAATCTGGAAGCCTTCTTCGCCTTTTTCATGTTGACTATTGTAAGTCCCAGTTCCTTTGCTTTTGCCGCTAGTGTAATGGTTTTTTTGTAGCCAACACCTGCCGCGATCAAGACACCAGCCTTGCAGTCTTTCTCAAAATCTCTTTCGTTTCTTATAAGAACAGGCTGCTGCTTGTAAGGCGTGCCATAACCAACGTCAACCTTCATGCCGCTACCGCCCTTCTTTAGCCGCAGCTTGCTCTGTGATCCAACCGGACGTCGCCATCTCTTCCCGAGTTTCTTATAACGGAAATAATCCTGAGGCTTGAATTTCTTTGACATAATTATTCACCTATAAAAGAATCTCTACTATTCCAACCATATGATTCTCGGTTCCCAGTTATCTGTGGTCTACTTGGCCTTGGTTGTAGTGCTTTCATAAATCTATTATCATCCACGAACTGCATTGTTACTGGTTTTAGTTCGTGTGCTTTTTCATAAGCTCTTATTACATCCTCGGCATCTTTCATTTCAGGATAGCGTCTATCAACTATTAGTAAATCTGGTCGGAATTGTGCATATACTGCTGCTGCATTTACACGATCATGAACAGTAGTAGGTGTTGGCCGGAAAGGATATTTTCGCATAATCATGTCATGTATGTCAGTAGTTTCACTTGCAATCATTACTTTCATAATTATCACCTAAACTGCTTCTCCTGTCTTGAGGTACCTGCCTGTTATGAATATGCCATCCTGGAAAATCCTGCGGTCGCGGCCTGTAAGCTTGCATGCACTCTCTATATTGGCAGCTGTCTGGCTGACCTCTTCCACGTTTATACCCGTTATAGTTACGGTGTCCTTGTCAACCTTAACATCCGTCTTCCCGACAATCTTCGCTGTCCTGGAACCCTTCTCGCCGAAAAAGTTCTTTATCTGAATCTCATTGCCGTTGATAACAACCGTCAGGGGAAAGTGTGTGTACATTATTTTCATGGTGTACATGAAACCAACAGTTACACCAATGATCATATTTTTTATATGTGCCGCAATAGTTCCCACGTTTGCGCCTGTTGTTCTGTTGCGTTCAACATCCGATACGTGAATCATGGAGTCTTTCTTCTCTATTTTAATTAGGCCGTTCAGTCGCGGATCTCCAAAATCTCTGGAGAGCTCGCCGTTTCCTTTAACCGTAACCTGCAGTCCCTTTATTTCGATCTGCACATTATCAGGTATAGCAACGATTTTCTCCATTTTTCTTCACCATTCAATAATATTTTTCTTCTTTTCATCAAGAGTTTCTTCTTTTTCTAAAAGAAGAAAAGCTTGCTTAATAGACATACCCAAGCAGTCTTCCGCCTATTCCCAGTTCAACTGCTTCGCGCTGGCTCATTATGCCCTTCGACGTAGATATTATAAGCATACCAAAGCTTCGTGCTGGCAAATATCTCGATTCCCATTTTTCGAATTCATCCTTTGCTATAGGAAATCTCGGCCTTACAGCACGTGTCTTGTTTATCTTGCCAACCAGTTCTATGTTGAATTTTCCAGACTTCCGGTCGTCCACGAACTCGAAACTGCCTATGTAGCCAGCCCGCTGAATAACCATCAGGACTTCCTTTATCAGCTTCGATGCCGGAACGCTAACAATCTTTCTGCCTATGTTCTCTGCGTTGTTTATGACGTACAGCACGTCTGAAAGTAAATCGTGTCTCATAATCATCAACTATATTTATTGAACCCAATTTTCTGGGCTACCTCTCTGAAGCAGCGGCGGCAATAAAAAAGCTTATATTTTCTAATGACTCCCTTAAACGAGCCGCACCTGTAGCAGTTTCTTCCGCCTTTCCCATATTTTCTTTTTATTGCCTTTGTTCGCATAATTCCACCTTCTCCAGTATTATTTTTTTCTTGAAACTCTCTCTTTCATTATTTTTTCTGTTTCTTAGTTCTTCAATTTTTTCCCAGTCAAATCCTCTGATATCCGCGAGACAGTGAAGAACTTCCTCTATGTCAGCCAGTTCCTCTGCTGTCCTGTCATGAAGGTATTCATCAACCTCTTCCTGAAGTTTTTTCATGAGCATGAATTCATATTCCCTTCCCATGGCTGTGCGTATTTCCACTGTTTTTCCTTCATTGAGCATCAATTCCGGAATCTTGTCCCTTACGAGTCTCATAATTATTCCTCAATAGCTATCCCGAATTTCTGTTTTGCAAATTCAATGGCATCTTCTTTCTTTATTAAATGTGATTTTCCAAGCTTTCCTCCGAGCCTCTTTCTCTTTACCCGGTAACCTGGTCTTTCAAGCGTTACACAAACATCAAAGCCAAGTACACCCAGCTTAGGATCGTACTCCATGCCCGGAATATCAATATATTCCCTTATGCCAAACGAAAAATTTCCAGTTCGGTCAAAGTTTGAAGTGCGCAGCTTGTTTTCCTTTGCCTCAAGCAATCTCTTGAGGAAAGGGGTCGTGTTCTTGCGCAATGTAATCTTGCATCCTATGTCTTTGTTCTTCGGTACGTTGAACGTGCTTCTTTTCTTCGTCTTTGTTATCACAACCTTTCCACCGGAGACATTTTTCAGTATAGTGGTGGCTGTTTCAATCGGCGTCTTGGTGCCGCAGCCGATGTTCAGCGTTATCTTTTCTATTTTTATATCTCTCATTCCCATCCTACTCACCGATGCTTACAACAGGTTTATCATGTCCAATAACAAAAACGTACTTGATTGGAACTATCGATTTCTTTTTGTCAGCGGCCATCACAACAGTCCTTAGATGTTTATCTATTGACTCAATGGTACCCACAAGGCCTGTATTGTTGCCTGCTGTAACAATAGCAAGGCTTCCCTTCTCAAACCTTATGGTTTCCTTTATCAGATTATGTTCAATATCTATCACAATCACATCTGATGTTTTGAAGTCATCCTTTTCCACAAGGATATTTGAACCGTCATGAAGGTTGAGCTGTATCTTCTTCTTTTTGACATGTGTCTTGTTTTTGATCTTGGCAAGTCTTACATTTGCGTCCGCTGCGGTTATTTTGAAAAGCTGAATTTCTTTCTTTCCAGGAAGTACTCTATAAAAGTCCCCGTCTACATCAATTACATCCATGAGACCAACAGGAAATCCGTGTTCTTTTCTTATTGTACCGTTTATTTTCACAAACTTCTTGTTAAGAATTTCCTTGGCCTCGTTCATCGTACGTGCGTAATGAAACATGTCGCGTAGTACAACACCCAGCGGTATGCAAGTCATTTTATTGTGAGGACCTGGCACCGGGCTTACGACATACTTCTTTGCCTTCACTTCTATTGGCCAAAATTTAGGTACAACATATCTTTTTGTTACTGCCATATCGATCCCTTTTCTTGAAAGAAAAGGTCTAGATATCACCCCAAAAGAACAGGTGATCCTAAACCTTTATTTTCGATTATTTTTTCTCCACCTTCGATTTATTTTCACTCTTTACTTCAGGTTGCCCTGTCACTTTGAGTTTATTTTTGCGTTCCAAAAATTTTCTTCGTTTTTTGTCGTCAAAATTTAATTTTGTTATAATTACATTGCTGGGATCGATCGGCGCCTCAACATCCTGACCGGAAACTTTCTTCACCTTGACGCTGTCAACATAAACCTTCAGTTTTTTCATGTCAACACGTGATATTTTTCCCTTCACTCCTTTGAAACTGCCCCGCATTATCATTACCTCGTCTCCCCTTCTCGCCGTGAGCGCGCGTTTGCCGTAATCCTTCCTAAGGAACCTGTCCAAGTGCACATGCATAAGACTGCGTCGCACATGCATAGGCGCATTATACCTGTACTTGCGCTGTTTCCTCGGCTGCTTGCTCGATCCCCACTTGATTGAAAATTTATTCTTCATAAGTATCACTATTCATAAATGTTAACTATCATGCCTGGAAGGTTCTTTCGTTCTGCTCTCTTCGCCAAATCTCCAATATACTGTGTTTCTCCAACTACAGCAAATTCCTTTTCTTTCGTTCTGCAAACGAAGCCTATAGCTACAGGAGTGCGGTGTTCCGTTCTTTCAGCAATTTTGCGCAGTCCTTCGTATATCCTCATATTTATAACACCATGCTTGCTATCTTGCCGATAGCTGTGAATCTTTCAATAACCTCTTTTGCTATTACGCTTCTCACTTCCGTTCCAGTAGGCTCGTAGGTCTTAGGGTTGACTAAAACAGCTGCGTTATCGCTGAACTTGACGCGTGTTCCATCATAGCGCATATATTCTTTCCTCTGTCGAACCACAACCGCGTACACAACAGTGTGACGCACCTTTTCCTTTCCCTTTTTAACCGAACATATAATAACATCGCCAACTCCAGCACGTGGCAGTCTTCGTATGCGTCCGTGGTATCCCTTGACCGCAATGATTTCAAGCTCCTTTGCGCCTGAGTTGTCTGCGCAAACCAACCTTGCGCCAAGCGGCAGCGGTCTTGTTATCTTTGATGTGAGTCCCTTCATTTTTAACACCCTGTTGGGAAATCTCCCAATCTTACTAAGCCGACATGTGCTTCTTTTTTTCCTGTTGGATAAACATCAACTGATGACACTGACTCCGGTACATATCTTCCAAGTTCGTCACAGCACCCCGCATCGAAATTTCTAGCCAATGCTGGACAAACAGGAGATGCATAAGGATCCACTCCTGACACATATCTACCAAGTTGACCACAAGCTTCTGCATCAAAATTTCTAGCTAATGCTGTCGGACCTGGTTGTCCTGCTGGTCTATCTTTTCGGTTTTCTGTTTCTGTCATATTATTCCACCTTTTTTGTTATTTCTTTTCCGCAAGCGCTTTTCTTTAGAAAAGGGCTTATTCCACCTTTTCGAATATTACGAAGCTCTTCGACTTTGAAAGCGGCCTGCATTCTCCAATGTTTACAATATCCCCGATTTTTGCGGATATGCACTTTGGATTATGGGCTGCAATTCTCGTTTTTCTTCTCTCATATCTTTCGTATTTCGGAACGAAATTATAGTAGTTCCACTCGATTATCGCTGTATTGGCTCCTTTGGCTGAAACAACCGTGCCCTTAAACACACGTCCGCGTATCTTTGTGTGGCCGTGCCAAGGACAATTTTTGCCTTTACAGTCCTCTTTAGGCTGTTTTGATTCAATTCCGATGTTTTTTTTCTTCTTCATTACCGATCCCTTGTCTTCAAATATTACTTTTGTTTTTTCCATCTCCTTTTTTAATATTTCTTCTTTCCGCAAGCGCTTTCTTCTTTAGAAGAAAGGGCTTACCACTTTTTGATTTTCTTTTTGATCCTGTCCTCCGGCCGCGCAATGATTGCATTGCCGTCAATATAAACATTTTTTCCGCTTAAACTTACCATGAACACAGCATCTTTTTTCTGCACTCTTTTATCGCCGATTACAATGGTCTTTATCGTCTCGTCTATTATTTTTCCCTCGATGCCTATCTGGCTTTTATTTTTTGAGTCTGTGACTCGGCACTTCAATCCTATAAGTTCGTGCCTCAGTATGTTACTTGGATTTCGCATGTAACCACCTTGTAATATTTTTCTTCTTTCCAGTAGGGCTTTCTTCTTTTTCTAAAAGAAGAAAGGGTTAGGATACTTCAATCAATTCCCGCGGGAAACCTTCCTTCACAAGTATTTCCCTGACTTGAGACCTGTGGTCACCCTGAAGCTCAATCTCCCCGTTCTTGTACGTACCACCGCAAGCGAGCTTTGATTTGAGTTTTTTCATCAAATCCCTCACATCTATCTTTGCAGTGTCAACGCCCCTTATTATGGTCATGCTCTTTCCATAGCGTTTCTGTATTTTTTCAACCCTTATTTTCTGGGTTTCCTTTGCTATGGTTTGACACACACAAAGTTCCTCTGGTAAACCGCACTTCGAACATACCATTGTTTTCAACCACCTCTCCTTTTTGAATCGGCAACTTTTTTTTGTCTGCTGCCGCTTTCTGTTTTGATTCTTGCAATTGCGCGCCTTATCTCACGAATTCTGCCAGGATTCTTCACACTGCCGCCTATTTCGCTGGATGCCATCTCCTTTGAAAACTCAAGGCGTAGTTCTCGAAGTTTCTCAGACATTTCCTTATCGTTAAGTTCACGCACTTTTTTTGATTTTAATATAGCCATTAATATCACTCACTGGTCTCCTCTTTCAGCACTTCTGCTGTCTCCTTTGCTGTTTCTTTTGGTATCTCCTTAGGAACAGCCTGCTCAGGTATTTTTATCGAAAGTTCGCTGCGTCTCAGCATTATCTTAACCGTCACGCCTATGTTACCAAGCCTTGGATTTGCAAGTGCAAAACCCACCGCAACATCGCGCTTTGCAGGTTCGCCGCATTTCTTCAGATAACCTGAAATGAATCTTTCTCTCCTGCTTCTTTGGCCACTTACTTTTCCTGACAGAACAATCTCACAACCTATGGCACCCGATGCCATTATACGCTGCATGTAGTAGTTGCCAAGTTTCTTGAAATTCACGCCGCTCTCCATCGATGTCGCTATGGTCTGTGAAACTATATTTGGATCCAAGTCCGGGTTATCTATATTTTGCACATCAATCTGGGGATTCTCTATTCCAAAATCCTTCCGAAGTATTTCAACAGTTTCCTTTATGCGCTCACCACCGCTGCCGATTATTAGGCCCGGTGTTGTTGTGTGAAGAACTATTCTTGTAACAACAGGCGTGTGCTGCACTTCTATGTCGCCGCATTTCGCCTGGGCAAACTGTTTCCGTATAAATTCCTCCAGGCGCACCTGCTCTTTTGCTTTTTTTATAAACAATCGTTCTCTCATAATTATCACACTTTTTGTTCTGCCTCTTCAACATCCTTCTTGAGTTGCTTCTGCTCATTTTTCACGACATCAAGATCTCTTTTCAGTTCTTCCTTTTCATTTTCCGCATTAACTTCTGCATCACTCTTCTTGGTGAGCTGTTCTTTTATTTTCTTTTTTGAAACTATATCACTCGGCTGTTTGCCGCGTTCCACAAGCATGATTTCCATGTTGGTGCTCTTCAATTTCGAACCGAATGCGCCCTTTCTTCGGCGCCTTCTTATGTTTGTGCCCTTATGTGCGGAAGCGTGCACAAAAAGCCTGTTCATGTCCAGCCCCCTGAACTCCGCGTTTTTTTCACAGCTGCTGAGCAGTATAATTATACCTTTTGCAGCTTTCGTGTAGTATTTTCCATGCAAGCTTCGTCTCTGTGCTATAAGATCCTCTAACAATCGTCTAGCCCTTGTAAGAGGTTTGCCTCTTATCACATTACATAACACCATCGACGCCTTCATAGATATTTTAATGTCTGAGCCAAAGGCCTTCGCATAGTTATGCTCTGGAACGAATGTTTGTTTCATTTTAATCAATGCCTCGCAAAGCTCCTGATGAACGGTCAATCGCTCTTCTCACTCTTCTGCTTTCTGGTATCGTTTTCGTTTCCATTTTCGACACGTCAATATGAGGAACATGCATGTAACCTGCGCCGATTGGCTTGAAGTATGCTACAAGCGTTTGCGTACCGTCTATAGTTTCCGTACCGAAATCAATTCCTTGATATCTGAATTTCATAATTATCAATCCGTTAAGTATTCAGCAAAATGGTTTTCCATAAATCTTCTCACATTTTTATGGCCGCCGATTATTTTGCCGTTTTTACCTATAAGGGGACATGGAGTAACCACGCTTCCATCTAAAGGAGCAGCTTTAATTCGAAGCGCCAAGTAAGCTTGACCATAAAATGTTTCTGTTCCAAACGTGTGTCCTTTATATTCGAATTCCATTTTTTCACCTTATTTGAGAGGCACGAACTTGGACGACCGTGTTGCTCCAAGACCAGGTGCGCTGTGCTTTACAACGTGTCTTGTCTGGGAAAATTCTCCAAGCCTGTGGCCTATCATACTTGCATCAATTATTACCATTACAAATTCGTGACCATTGTGAATGCCAAACTTTGTGCCAATCATTTCAGGCAAAATTACCATTTCACGTGAGTGTGTCCTGATTAGTTTATCTTTTCCCTTGAACCTGCGTATTTTTTCCAGCAGCTTCTTCTGCTGCTTTGGCAGACCATGTCTCAGGGCCCTTCGCTGGCGTGACTTGAGCAGGTTGCTGAAATCCTCAAGGCTCATAGCCTCAAGTTCTTCCTGTGTTTTTCCGCGATATTTGTAAATTTTTGCCATGATTATCACCTAGTCAAAATGCACGAAATAAACGCCATTTTTTCTATGTATTTCCTCATCCTTCAGTACGCGTGCCCTTTGTTCGTTTGTGAGTCCGTCAACTTTCTTCGGCAGCCTAGGATCGCTGACATGGTAGACACACACCCATGCAGCACGGTTTGATATTTCTTTTTCTTGAAACATCCTGCGTCCGTTTGCGTAAGTTATTTCATCAGCTGTAGATGCGCCTCTATCTTGTACAGTTGCTCCATATCCGCCTTGTCTAGCTGGCATTCTTCCATGATCTAATGGTCGTGCTAGTCCAATTCCCAAATTTGCTAACGCAACATCAACATAAATCATACCAATACTCATTTTTTTCACCTTTTATAATATTTTCTTTGACTGCAAGCCACTTTCTTTCCAAAAGAAAGGGGCTTATTACTTCTTTCTCCTTCCAGTTCTCCTTGGGGATATTGAACCGACTTTCTTGCCTGGCGGCATGTGCCTTGACACGGTCTTTGGTCGTCCAGGGTGTTTACTTCCACCGAACGGGTGGTCCACTGCGTTCATGCTCACGCCACTTGTGTGAGGATAAAGCTTGCCCAGTGCCCTCATGGAGTGATGCCTTGTGCCTGCCTTCATCCAAGGTTTTTCTGTCCTTCCTGAGCTTGCTGTAACGCCTATTGTAGCCCTGCAGTCCAAAGAAATCGCTTTCTTCTGGCGCGAAGGCATAAGTATTGTACATCTGGTTGCATCCTTGGATATAACTGTTGAAAAAGCACCAGAAGCGCGGCAGATCCTTCCGCCATCACCAGGATGCAATTCTATGTTAAATATCTTTGTTCCTTCTGGAACATTTCTTAGTTGAGTAATATTACCATTATCCGTATTGTTGCCTATGCTCTGGCCAACAAAGACCCCCTCAGCCGGCAGCAGCAATTTCTTCTGCCCGTTAAAGTCAACGATCGCAGCCGGAGTTCTTCTGCCAGGCGAGTGAACAATATCAATAACATGACCCTCGCCCTGCGGAAGCTTTGCATAGCTAATCTTGCCAATATAGTTATGACTAGGCACCCTATACCTTGGCGATCCCTTGCCGCGTCTCTGTTGTCTTAGAAGCTTTCCCATACCAATCCCTTTTCTTCAGAAGAAAAGGTCTAGTTTTCATCCCAAAAGAACGGGTGATCCTATAAACCTTGTCTTCAGATATTATTTTTGTTTTTTCCATCTCCATTTATAATATTTTCTTTCTGCGGAAGACTTACAGTCTTCCGAGAAATCCAAGAAAGCTTTGCTTTCTTAGGATTTGACTGTCTGCAGAAACCAGAGGTTTCTGAGATCTTGGAAAGCTTTGCTTTCCACAGACAAGCTACTCTCTTTTTCCGCCAGCGCTTTTTTCAAAAGGGCTGAAAGAAAGGAGTTTAAATTATTCCTAATTTTATCGCGATATCACCGGCTGCTCCGGCATTCTTGAATTTCACAAATGCTTTTTTCCTTCCGTCCTGGTCAACAACCGTTGTCACCTTTGAAATCGGCGAACCAAAAGCCTGTTCAACGGCAACTTTTATCTGGTTTCTTTTAGCAGGTCTGTTAACTATGAATACGAGCTTGTTCTGAAGCTCAACCATTCTTATTGATTTTTCTGTCATAAGCACGAACTTTATCACATCAAAAGGATCTTCCAGCGGCTTCTGAAGTTCTGCTGTTACCTTTACTGGCTTCACTCTCTTCAGTTTGTTGAACAAGCCCTTCTTTACAGTCTTCTTTTCTTCAGCTTGCTTTCCAGTTTTTAGTCCTTTTTTTGCCATCTAAACTCACCTAATCTTCACCAAACTTTTTCTGCAGGCTGTCAAGAGCCAACTTTGTTGTGATTATCAGTCTTCCCGCCTGCGTTCCAGGAGCAAGCAGTTCTGCATTAAGGTTTACGAGTGAGACTGCGTCAATGCCTGGTACATTTCTCGACGCCTTCAGGGCAGGACAGTTCTTTGACATTATTACAAGGGGTCCTTTCTTTTTCGTGTAGCGTCTGCCTCTCATCGTGCCGCGGCCCGCGCGAACCTTTTTCTTCTCGCTTCTTTCTATTTCCGCCGGCATGACTTTCATCAGCAGCTCGGAAACTTTCTTGGTGTTCTTTATATTTTCAAAATCATCGACAAATATCACAGGTGCATCAAATGTGTGGCCGCGTATCTTCAGCAATTCGCTCCTTGTGGAAGCCGCAAGCGCAGATTTTATTGCCAGCTGTCTCTCTGCCTGGTTTATCTTCTGCAGCCAGATCTTTGCTGCTTTGGGTGGGTGCGCTCTTCTGCCTTTAACAGCCTGCGGTGCAACACGCGCTCTCCATGCCATGTAGCCAATCTTGCCGTGTATTCTCGGTATTCTCGACATCTCCTTGTTCATCATGGCGTATCGGTAATGACGCGAACCGTGGTAGTGGGCTGAAGATCGCAAACCAGCAAGAGGATCAGTACCGTAAGGCTGTCTTTTCGCTGACTGCTGCGCAAGAACAGCGCGCTTTATGACGTCAGGCCTGTAGGAAGTGCTGAAAACTTTCGGCAGCTCAACGTCGCCGACTGTTTTTCCCTCAAGATCGTAAATTTTAACTTTCATAATTATCATCTAAAAGTCCTTTATCATAAACAAATTCACAATACATTTTTATTTCCCCTGCTTGCTTTCCACTGACAAATATTTGACGTCAACCGGAAGCACCTTGTTGCTGCGCACAGCTTTTCTCAATCTTATGAGTCTTTTTCTTGGTCCAGGCAATGAGCCTTCCACAAGTATGACTGACTGCGGAAGGCCATAACCAATGAAACCGCCGCTTGGCGTAACCTTCTTGCCATCACTCTCAATCATGATTATTTTTTTGCTGAATTCCGTTCGCGTATGAAAACCATGTTGTCCTGCCGCCGGAACCCTCCAATCAACGTGACGCGGCACCGTAGAGCCTATGGAACCGACGTGCCTGTGCATCTGCTTGTCCTTTCGGGTCTGTATTCTTATGCCAAATCTTTTTACAGGACCTGTAAAGCCGAATCCCTTTGTAACTGCAGTAACATCAACGAATTCACCGGGCTTAAAAACATCCTTGGCGTCAATCTCCTTTCCAAGAACCGACTCGCAAAATTCCGTCTTTTGCTTAA
>JBAZQV010000051.1:0-5976 GCA_041645025.1 Candidatus Aenigmatarchaeota archaeon | reverse complement strand
CACGCCTTACAAAAATATCTCTGTTTTCTTATCTCGTTCTTTCTTACGCCTCTCTTGATTATGCTTTCAGAGAAACAAAAGGGACAAGCCTGTTTAGGCTCTATTATTGTAGGCATTTCAAGTATACCCCTTTCTTCTATTTTCTTCTTGAATTCAAGCCATAGTTGAACAGCGTAAATATGCTTACAAAAAATATGATGCTTCTGGAAGTCTGGACAAGAGCATAGCCAATCATTACCACATCCCTGATGCCATACATGATACTTTCCGTTTCCGCTTTGGGATGGCACTAAAAAGTTCTTTCCATTTAAGACTTCTGGTTGATCGCCTTTGCTGATTATGGCATAGCCTCTAATTTTCCTTCCGTCATGGTCTATTTTTTCTATTGTCATATTATCACTTTTTTCTATTGTCATATTATCACTTTCTATATTTCTATAATTCTATAAACATAAATGTATTTAAAGTTATCTATATATATAGAAATCGGTATTATGGATTACGCGATAACACTTTTTGCGGGTGTTATATTTGTTGTCGTTATAGCACTTCTCAAACTGAAACAGGATGGAAAGATATGACAAATAAAATAAAGATTTCTCTTGTTGTTGACGAACAGAAATGGACTGAATTTAGGAAGAAATGCCTTGACAAGAACGTTTATTACTCTGAACAGGTAGAGAATTTAATAGATGAATGGGTGAAAAAGAAATGAAACAATATATAATACTTATATCAACGCTACTTGCAATCATATTTATTGCAGGCTGCACAAACCCTGTAATACCTCCAGAAGATAAACCATATATAAAGTCAATCGAAGTGCAGAATGCGTTTATCCATATGAATTCTCAAGAGAAAGCTACCATAGGTTTTGTTGTATACAATCCACTTCAAGTAACATTCACAGGAAAAGCGGAAATACAATTTCAAAAACCTAATTGTTTCCAAACGTGGTCATCACCACCAAAAAGTCTCAATGTATCATCAAAGACACCATTACCGTTCACAATTGATGTTTATCCTACTCAATCCTCGGATACATCTTGTGTCGGTACGCACTCTGTATCGGTAACAATTAGTGATATAAATGGTGATGTTCTTGATACTCGTGCTGGTGAAGTCAACATTGTCCAGAGATGACGGGCAATGAAAAAAATAAGTGTATGGGAAAAACTGAAGCAAAAACACCCGTACTTGTATTGTGCTTTTAATATCCTAATAATTCTATTACCAATCGGAACATATGTAATTCGACCATATGTGGATTATTATTTTAGCCCTAATTCACAATTAGAGCATAACCTTGCGGGTGACCCTTGGTTCATAGGTCACGTTTCCTCGTATAACTTATGGATTGATAATAGAAGTACAAATCTTACTGTTGGCATCAGGTCAATTATTGATGTTCAAATTCAAAATAAGTATGATATTCCATTATTAACGAGCTACGAAGTAAACAACATTGATGGATTAAATATTCTAAATATTAGTCTCAATAGACAGACCAATGATAATCCAGTTTCTATTGTATCCTCTGAATGGCATCATTTTTATTTGGATGTTTATGTAAACGAATCTGCTAAATTAGGTAAAAATGAGTTTTGTTTTAGGGTTAAGGAAACTCTGAAAGACAGAAGTAATAACTACGAAAAAGAATGTGTTGATATAATTATTTCTCACAAACCAACAACAGGACAGCAACAATCAGAAGAAATGATGCCATAGATTCCGTTCTAAATATCCAGCCTATTAAGAACAGGATAATAATAATCGATATAAAGCGATTCCAAGAAATAGTGGTCTTATTCATTTAAACCACCAAGTCCCGACGCTGAACGGAAGCCAAAAAGTCCCTTTTCTTGAACAAAGCCCAAAATCGGAAACTTTAAATGTATTACATTAGTAAATAATGAGAGGTTGGCGACCATAGCGGAGAGGGTAGACCCAAACCCATTTCGAACTTGGAAGTGAATCTCTCTAGCGACATGGCAATTACTGAAAGCAATTTCGGGAACGTCTGTACGTCGCTTACCATTTAATCTTTCTTAGAAAGAAAGATTAATCAAAGAAAATCATAATTACGGTGAAAAATTTGATATGCTTCCAAGTCTTCTTCAAAAAATAACAAATTAGACGAAGGACTTTATGAGTAACTAGAAGAGAGATTTGGTTCGTCAAGTGCAGAGCAAAGCTTTGTGCTTTAGAGATATGCCTCGGTGGTGTAGAGCACCTTTTTGGAAAAAAGCTGCACTAAAAACGCAGTTTAAAGGTGTGCAAACTGGCCTAGCATAGTGGCCTGTCACGCCGCTGACCCGGGTTCAAACGGCCCTTTCTTGAAAGAAAGCGCCGGCGGAAAGAACGCTGGTGAATCAGGAAAGGTTCTGAAAATCCCGGCCGAGGCGCGGGCCTGTAGCTCAGCCTGGTAGAGCATCGGCCTTTTAAACCCTAGTGACAGCATGGGTGCGCGCTTGGGTCAGGAAAGCCGGGTGTCGCGGGTTCGAATCCCGTCGGGCCCATTAAGCCCCTTTTCTTGAAAAGAAAAGTGGCTTGCGGTCAAAGAAACATATTACAAATGCGGTTCGCTGGCACTCATAGGAAAGTGGCTTGCGGTCAACTTGAGGAAACCAGAGGTTTCCTAAGTCCCCGAAAAGTTTTGCTTTTCGTGGAAAGAAATATTATAAATATTGTAGAAAGAAAACCTGACAAAAAGAATAATATGTTTCTTTTTCCAAGGTTTTTCTTTTACAAAGAAAAAGCTTAATGGTGAAAAATTTGGATCGCAATCTAACTCAAGAATACGAAAATTGCTGGTTTGAAATAAGGTCACAAACTGGCAGAATACTTACAAGAGATCGCGAAGATTTCCTGCGAAAATCAGAGACGCTCTCGCGGCTGCAAGAAGTAACCCTCTATAAAATTGAAAAAACATTTTCTGGCATGGAAAGATCCCGATTATTCTGGAGTGGCGGTTTTCCCAGGAAAAAACGCCCGGTGCGGATGGTGTAAAAATGGTCACGAAAAAGAAGGAAGAAACTGATATTGACATATTCCAGAGCAATCTGGTTCCTAAGCATGAAATACTTAACGGTGAGGAAAAATCCGAGCTTTTGAAACAGCTCAACGTTTCTCTAAAACAACTGCCGCGCATAAAGGAAGATGATCCTGTAATGAAAATGCTTCAGGGAAAACACGGCGATGTGGTCCGGATAACAAGAAAATCCCTAGTTGCAGGGGAATACATACACTACAGGGTGGTCGTGTAATGGCAGCAGACGTTGTCCCTTTTGTACCAAGAAATCCTGAAGAAATTTATGCGAGCAGAATAAAGAGGGAGAGAGTTACAGGACTAGGATACACGCGAGATGGGTCGTGCACAGCGTATACCAAAATCAAAAATGAATATGGACACGAGATTGTGATTACGTCCAGTAATTTGCACGGTCTTACATGTAGCTTAGCCGAAAGGAGAATAAAACCTGAAGATGTATCGATTATTGTTTATGACAATCCATCTCAGCGATTAATGGCGAGGTTGTTAGGTGATTAAAAAATGGAAGAATACAAAGCGCTTTTACGTTCGTTCAAAAAATCCGTCGGTTTTGTAGACCATCAGATAAAATCCTTCGACGAATTCATAGACACAAGGGTACAAAAAATAATCGACGAGATTGGCGAAATTGAACTGGAAACACCGGAGCTGGCGGAGTTCCGCATAAAACTGGGCAAGGTAAGAATACCAAAGCCTACTGTAAAAGAAGCGGATGGTGCCACAAGACCGATAACACCGATGGAATCACGCGTCCGTGACTTGACTTATTCTTCTCCCATATTTGTTGAAATGGTACCTGTCATAAATGGTGTCGAACAGGAGCCTCAGGAAGTCAAGCTAGGCGACCTGCCAGTAATGCTTAAATCGAAGCTCTGTGCTCTCAGCGGCATGACGCACGAAGAACTGATAGAAAGCGGCGAGGATCCGGACGACCCGGGCGGTTATTTTATAATAAACGGCACAGAGCGCGTAATAGTTATGGTAGAGGAAGTGCTTTCAAACAGGCCGATAATCGAGGAAAAGAACGGTCTGGAAACAGCGCGCATCAACAGCGAATCATCGGGCTTTGTCCAGAGACACACAATAGAGCGCAAGAACGGAATAATCACCATTTCCTTTGCTAATCTGAAGAAACTACCAGTAGTGGTGCTGCTGCGTGCGTTGGGTGTGGAGACGGACAGGGAAATAGTTGAAGCCATAGCAAAAACCGATGCTGAAAAACAGGAAATATACTTTAACCTTTACGAGTTTGACGTCAAGACACCGGAAGACGCAAAAGAATACATAGGGAACAAACTCAGGATACCACAGAAAGAATACCGCGACAAGAGAATAACTGACATAATGGACAAGTATCTGCTTCCGCACCTGGGCCAGAAAAAAGCTGACCGGGCAAAGAAGAGCATCTACCTCTCACAGGTAATCCGAAAAGTTCTCAGGCTCGGGCTGGATGACATAAAAGAGCAGGACATAGACCACTACGAAAACAAAAGGCTGCGCATGGTATCGGACTTCATGGAAATTCTGTTCCGCTCCATACTTCTCGGAAAATACGGCCTGGTGTCCAGAATAATATATTCCTATCAAAAATTAGTCAAAAGAGGCAAGATGCCTTCAATAAAATCCATAGTGGAGTCTGATTATCTTACGAAGAGAATCATATCCCACATGGCAACTGGTCAGTGGATTGGTGGCCGCACGGGCGTCTGCCAGCGACTGGAAAGAACGAATCATGTAAGAACAATAGCGCACCTGAGAAACGTCATCTCCCCGCTGTCAGCATCACAGGAGCACTTCGAGGCGCGGGCTTTGCACGCAACCCACTGGGGCAGGCTGTGCGCTGAAGAGACTCCGGAAGGGGTGAACATCGGACTTCGTAAATATCTGGCAATCTTTGGCATAATAAGCGAGACGAGCAAAGACATGGACACGGTAAGGGACTTCATCAAAAAGGAAGCAACAGAAGACGGCATCATAATATTTCTTAACGGCGAAATAACAGGGAAGACCAGCAAGCCGGAAGAGTTTGTTCGCAAACTAAGGCAGAAGAGACGCACTGGTTCGCTGGACCCGCACATCAACATGGTACATGTGCCTGAATTCGAAGAGGTGCACATCAACACGGATTCGGGAAGACTGCAGAGACCGCTCATTGCTGTGGAAAATGGAAAATCACTGTTCACCCAGGCTCATATGGAAAAGCTTGAAGCAGAAGAAATAACATGGCACAATCTGATAAGGGAAGGTGTTATTGAATACCTGGATGCAGAAGAGGAAAACAACGCCTATGTTGCTATAAGGAATGATGCCATCACGAAGGAGCACACTCATCTGGAAATAGACCCGGGAGTGACGATTGGATTGTCCGCAGCGCTAGTGCCTTTCGCAGTGCACAACCGAGGCGACAGAGTAAACTTCGGTGCCAAGATGTCCGGCCAGGCGCTGGGAATCTTCGCAACAAACTATATGATGAGAACAGACACGAAATCAGACATTCTTGTTTATTCACAGGTTCCGCTGGTCAACACGATAGTGGGCAATGTGGTTGATATGGACAGCCACCCGCAGGGCCAGAACATAACCATTGCAATCATGAGTTTCAACGGCTACAACATGGAAGACGGAATAGTTTTCAACAAGGCTTCCCTGGAAAGAGGGTTCGGGCGCTCGGTGTTCTTCAGGAGCTATGCCACAGAGGAAAAGAAATACTGGGGAATTGAAAAGGATGAAATAAAAATCCCTGACAAATCGGTAAACGGCTACAGAACCGAAGAGGCTTATGCAAACCTGGGAGAGGACGGCATAGTAAACCGGGAGACTTCAGTGGAATCAGGCGACGTGCTCATAGGAAAAGTCTCGCCGTTGCGTTTCTTTGGTCCAGTGGAAAGCTTCATGGTGGAGACGGAAAACCGCCGTGAAACCAG
>JBAZQV010000050.1:0-6090 GCA_041645025.1 Candidatus Aenigmatarchaeota archaeon | reverse complement strand
ATACAAACGCTAAGAAGAGTCAGCAGTCGTCTAGACGATTACATAAATCGCACAGGAAATATTCCAAACGACCAGAGGCTTGCTGACCTCCTCTACCAAGGCGCTGCCTTTGCCATAAGAGAAGACGAGCTTCGCACATACCAGGGTTCCTCCGAAGTAATAGGCAGCACGCGCACAAACCCTGACGGGACTTCACAGTACCGGGGAGATATCTATCCGGGGGCAACACCAGAACAAATAAGGAGCATACAAGCACAACAGCAACATGATGCCATACAGCGACAAGGTCAGCAAAATATTAACCAGTTCAGGCAGGACGTAGGCAGGGGAGTTCAGGGCGCCCAGCGCGGCTTGCAGCAAGGTACTGAAAGAGCACGTCAAATGGGAAATCAGATTTTGAAAGTGCTTCCAAAACCGCCAGAAAAGAAACCGCCAGGAAAATAAGTAAGACAAAAATTTAGTGCGTCTTAATTATTTCTTGACTCCATAGATGTTTACATATTCCACAAAACGTTTTTTCTTTCTCGAGATGTGCAACTCCACGCCGCTTCCAAAAAGTTTCTTTATTTTTTTGTCGTCTTCAAGGAATTCAGGTCCGGGTATTCCAAAGCTTTTGCCAAAAGATATGAAGTAAAATCTGCCGCCTTTCTTCAGGGAGTCCATCAAACGGGACACATAACGGTGCGGCTTGTCAAGATGCTCCAGAACGCCGACAGCCGTCACAGCATGGAAGGATTTTCTTGGTATCTTTATCGTGCCTTTGACAAAAATTACATTTGAAAGTCGAAGTTTTTTTATTTTCTTTACAGCATGCTCCAGCTGCTTCTGGCTAAGGTCAACGGCAACAACAGTACCGTCCCTGACCTGCTGGGAGACTGCAAGCGTGGTGTTGCCCGAGCCGCAGCCAAAGTCCAGGACAACATGATCATTTTTCAATCGAAGATGCTTGAGGATTTTTTTCGTCTCTTTTTCCGTATACCATATGCGGAACGCTCTGTCCCAGAAAAAAGATATCCTGTCGTAGAATCTTTCCGTGAAGCGCTGGTCTGTCTGTAATTTTATTATAATGTACAAAGGAATCCCAAGTATAACAAGGAATACTCCCATCAGGAAAACATAAACAGCGTCAGAAACCTGCGTAAGCCACATGTAAAGAATAGCAATATTAAATAAAACCACAGCAACAGGTCCTGCTATCGGAAATGGCGCATTGAAATATCTTTTTTCTTTTGGCCTGTCAATCCGCAGCTTTACAACAGACAGCATGACAAAAGAATACATTATGATGACAAGTGGAATAAGAAGCGATAAAAGGAAAATATAGCTGCCAAACGCGATAATTGTTATAAGGCTTGTTGCAATAGTCTGGAACAAAATAGCGGCATATGGTGTTCTGTATTTTTTGTGCACCTTGCTGAATATTGGCACAAGCATTTTGTCCCGCGACATGGCAAAAAGCAGCCGCGGCGAGGAAACAATCCATGAAGCGGCTGTTCCAATAAGCGGTATGAAAATTATAACTGCAAAAATCTTTCCAATCTCGCTTCCAAAAAGGCGTTCAGCTAGAAATGCAAGCGGGGCGTCCTGCACCGCAAAGATGCCGGGCTCTATGTTGCCGAGGGCGACAAAAACTAGCAGAACGCTGATAATGGATATTATTACAGTTCCTATAACCAGCATTTTCGGCAGTACTTTTCTTGCATTCTTTATTTCCTCCGAAAGATACGTGGTTGTTTCCCAGCCAAAAAATGTTTCAGCAATGAAATATACGGTAAGCAGTATGAAAGGTATAGGCACAGAAAACAACATAGAGAAATTTGCTGTATTAATTGTGGGGACTCCAGGAATTATTAGTGCAAGTATCGTGGCTATGGTCATTATTCCGAAAAAAAGCAGCATTTTGGATGCCCAGTCTATGCCGCGGTAGTTTATGAAATTAAAAATAAAAATAAAGCTCAACGCAATAAACACCTTGAAAATTATATTGGCTTCGGGAAATATATAAAAAATGGATCCGACTATCAGCATGGCTATAGTTATGTTGGAAATTATCCACGACATCCATCCGAATATGAATGCGGTGGATTTTCCGAACGCGTTTTTAATAAATTCATAAACGCCGCCGGCCTTCGGAAACATTGAAACAAGCTCTGCAAAATAAAGGGAAATAAGTATCGCAAAGAAAGACATTATAACCCATGATATTATAGAAGATGCGCCGGAATACAGTGCGCCTATCGCTGGCAGAAAAAATATTCCTGTGCCAAGTATGGCGTTTATTACAAGCATCAAAAGTGTCTTTTGTCCTATGCTTTTCTTTAGCTTCATATAATCACTTAATATTTTGCCACTTTAGTCCAGAGGAAATAAAAATATTTTCTATAGCTTTCTGCAATATCCTTGTCGTTAACAACAAATGCTATTGGTGTTGTTTCCAGCCATAATATATTTGTTACTTTATTCCCATATATCCATATTACATTGGGCGGACCTGTCAATTCCCTTGGTAGGAATTTGGATTCTATCAGTCTTTCTTTCAGCATCGGATGATTTCTCATGCGCTCTATAACCAGTTGTTTCCATCTTATGCCGCGCTTTATTCTTTTCCTGTTGAATGCTATCCAATAGCGAGGCATCCTGTCGTAGCCAAAGCCTCCCGCACCTATCATCATTGCTTCTTTATAATTTAGCGTGTCTTCCCATATAGTTTTTATGCCCTCATAACCCCTGTATATCTCCGCTTCAACAGAAGACGTCCTTGCTTCAAATTTACGCTCCAGCTTTGAGAGAATCTTAGACGCTATTTTCTTTTTGTCATTGATATGTTGTTTCTGCTCTTCCAAAAAAAGCATTATACGCTTTGGAGAAGTAATCTGGAATATTCTTTTTTTGTTTTCTATGGCAAATGTAACAAGACCTTTTGAAATAAGCTTATTTAATACATCATAAATATTCCTTCTGTCAATTCCAGTTTCTTCATGCATCCTGTTTACAGGCAAAGGTCCATTGTCAAGAAGGGCCATATAAACCTTTGACTCGTTTTCAGAAAGGCCAATTTGCGTAAGGTCTACCATAAGACTAATTGGAGTCCATTATTTATAAAGTTATGGTGGTAGTATGCCACCACTAATCTTAATATTTCAAAAAAGAAGTTGTCACGTTTAAATACTAACTATACAAGAAGCCTTAATGAAGTTCAAAAGCTTTCTGGGAGCGCTTGCGATAAGCCTGATGCCGCTTCAATCAATAGCTCAGGATTCTGTGAAGATAACATCAAATTATTCTGACAACCAGAAATATGTCTGCGCGAGCTACTGGAACCCAAATCCGCGCGCCAGATTATGTTACGAAGGTGATGATAATGTAACGCTGGGCTTTTTCCTGCCTCCGTCCAAGAATACATGGAAGTTCGTATTCGGGAGTACAGGTGGAAATGAAGAAGCTGGCTTGTATTTCAATCAAAAGAAAGGTCCTGTCGTGCTTGGAGCAAGCGCGGAATACATTAATGGAGCAGGGTCCGGAGAGGCGCATGCAAGGATAGATACAGGCAGCAATAAAGTATTTGGGAACAACAGGGTATTTTTAGCTTACGGAAATACGGGCGGGGCATCGACATTCACCGCAGCCGATTTTTTCAATGTTGGAAAATATAATTTCGGTATTGGAGCTGCTTTCAGAGATCACGAATTGGGCAAAGATCTAAGAGTCACGTTCAGCGGGGAGAATCAGGTGAGACTTTATGCAGCCAGAGAGAACAGGGCGAAATTCTTTTACGCGAATGACGGCAACTCCCAGTCGCTAACCGGATTTGTCCGTATAGGAAATGACTACAGTCCATACGAGCCTGCCGGGCTTGATGCTGACAGGTATGATTTTTTCCAGCAGGCGGCTGTGCATTCGCGATACTGGATTTTCCATCCGATACTTCCTGCGCAGAATACTCATTTAAGCGAGCAGGGAACAGTAGCGTTCGCCCCAAGATTTTCTAAAAACAAAGAAACAAGAACAACAACATACGGCATCGATTCCTTCTATACATATGAGAACTTTATAGGCGGATACGGGTTCGAAAAAAATACTAGGGACGGAGAAACAAACAGCAGCCATAAAATTAGCGCAGGTGCAGTCGTCGGACCAGCAAGGTTTATAGGAACATGGGAATCAGAAAAAGGTACTTCTGTTTCCGGCACATTGGTTTTTAGATAAGTTGAATAACCATGAAAGCACTGAGAGGAACTCCAAAACATCTAAGCCGTGCAGGTCAGCTCGACGGCTTTACTTATCTGATGATAAATCTTCCGTTTGAATGCAATTATAGATGTTCCAAATGTTTCAACATTGAAGAAAATAAAGCAGTTGTCAGTGAGGATTTTATTTCCGTTGAAGAAATGTTTGGAGTTATTCGTGAAGCCAGAGAGATGAACGGAAAAGTTGCTGTCGTAGCAGGAGAAGGAGAACCGTCGCTGAATAAAATCATAAGACGAATTGTGTCGCAAATAAACTCTGTTGGAATGATTCCAATCATCTATAGCAATGGATTTGCGCTGACTCCGGATCTTATAGAATTTTACAGGGATAACAACGCATCGCTTGTGATATCTTTTGATTCGTTAAATTCAGAGGTTTATAACAAACTAACTGGTACGAAGAGACAATTAGGAAAAGTTGTAGAAAATATAAGGCGTGCAACAGACGCGTATAGCAGGACGATAGAAACTGTGGGTGATGTAAAGCTTGTCAGGATCGCCATAAATACAACAGTAACCAGTCTGAACGAAGGTGAAATCAGCGCGATAAGAGATTTTTTTGGCGATGATATTTATTTTATTTGTAATCCCCTGGCAAAATTGGGAAATGGTGCAAGGAACTGGACTGATCTAATTGCATCCGACAGTGACTATGAAAGACACAAACATTTGGTTGTCGAACTGTCAGAATCCGGCGGTCCATTAACATTGGGTTCAGATGGATTATGCGGGTATTCTGCATGGGGAATTGGCATAAGCCCTGGAGGCGACTATATGACTTGTGCATACACAAGAAAAACTGATGGACTATTAGGCAATGTTAAAAACAGAAGCCTGAGAGATGCGTTCGAATACAAGCACGCAATGGAATCCAGGCATCACAAATCAAACGGTCCTGTTCCATGCCTTGTAAGATCGCCACGTTTCGATGACTACCTGAAAGAATTGGCTGTACTTACTTAATCACAACTTTCATGAAGTCCTCGGCCACCTTCACGTTCGGATAATCCTTTATCTTCTCCTTTAGCTTTTCCACGTTCTGGTATCTGCGGCTTATATGAGTGAGTACAGCCTCCTTCACATGGGCATCTTCTATCAGCTTCAGGACATCCTCGAAAGTAGTGTGTCTGTATTGTTTGTCAAAAACATCTTCCATGAAAAATGTGGAGTCGTGAACCAGCAGATCAGCGCCCTGCGATATGGTAACGAGATTTTTGCATGGCATTGTGTCGCCTGAGTAGACAAATCTCTTGCCTCTCTCCACAAGGGCTATGTCATCAATGTTAATTTTGTGCCCCTGAAAAACTGTCGAACCTTTCTCTTTTATTTTCTTGAATATAGGACCCTTTTCCGGTAGCCCAAGTTCTTTTGCTTTTTCCTTGTCGATTTTAATTCTGTCCTTTTCCACAAAAGCGTACGCAACAGCAGGTATTCCATGTTTCGCTGGTATGGAACAGATGATAAACTCGTCCGTTTCAAGAAGCTTAGTTATCTCGCTTCCTTCGAAGGGCACCGGCTTCGCTATCACGTCGTATTTTTTTGACGCATAGCCAAGGTCAAGAAGAGTATCAACAAAGTGATCCGCTTCGGGCCCGAATATGGTAAGGGGTTTTGTTCTCTTCTCTAAGTTCATAGTTTCCATCAAACCAAGAAGCCCGGCAAAGTGATCTGCGTGCCAATGACTGATAAAAATTTCATTGATGCGCATGAAGTTCAAGCCGCTCGCAAATATCTGCCGCTGCGTGCCCTCGCCGCAGTCAAACAGATAACAGAATTCGTTTTCGCTCTGGTATCTTACGTAGAGCGAAGCGTGATTCCTGTGGGCCGTGGGTATACCTGCCGT
>JBAZQV010000049.1:0-6328 GCA_041645025.1 Candidatus Aenigmatarchaeota archaeon | reverse complement strand
ATATGGCTATGCTTCTTCAGAATCGCGGTCACAAGATTCTTACTACGCACCTTTTATCAAAGACCGCGCGCCTCGACGAGAGCATGAAGAGCCCGGAATTTGTTTTCGAGCGCGACATGAAATGGCTTGAGGAATGTGATGCAATAATAGCCGAAGTCTCTTTCACGAGTTTTGGTGTTGGCTTTGAAGCCGGCTATCTGCTTGGCAAGGGAAAGAAAAAAGTTTATCTTCTCTATGACGCTTCAATGAAAGAATCCGTATCAAAGATGGCCACAGGAAATACCTTGAAGAAGTGTGTTCGTGTTCCCTACAGCAGCATGAGTGACATCTACAAGTTCGTGCAGGAAAAATTCTAGCCTAAATACGACAAGCTTGTTTGCGGACCACTTTGATTTTGATGACGCCCATTGTAAAGTTGTTCTGGATGCCGATCTAACTGATAAAGGTCCATTCTGCATATGGGCTCTCCAGCGCGAACTGGCATTCCTTGCGGAAAATTCATTTCAAGGACAATAGAATGCCTCGTCCCTGGCATGACAAGAACAGAGTTCGGGTCTATGTATCCGTATCCGAAATCCGCAGGCAATCTCCTAATAACGCCTGCGAAATCCCCAGGCATTTCAACTCTTTCCTGGGTATGCGCGAGATAGAAATGATCAGGCAAAAGATATTGCAGATCATCGGTGCCGATTTCATCAAAACATCCGTCATTGTTCGCGCCATATCTCAAAACCTTGCCAGTATAACTTTTCATCCCACAGCCTGTGTGCATCAGCAAACTATAGGGTGTTTCTGTGTAATATCGCCCATCATTTTCAGGAATCAACTGGAAATTGCCAATTTTACCCGATGATATCAATCTTTCCAGTTCATCACGGGAAACCGGCAGCATGGTATCAAAGAAAGCCTGTGCCATCGAGACACCCTCAGGTATTTCGCATGTCGTATTGAATGTGTTGATATGAAAATATAGATGAGCCGACATGTTGTTTCTGTCACGTGGTATTTGCTCAGTTTTAATGCCAAGACGCGCTATGCCGCTTCGGGTTGAAATATTAGCATGCGACACAGACAACATTTTTTCCCGGCTCATTCCGATATAGTTCATTCCAGGCAGCATGACGCCCTCATATGGTTCGCAGCATTTATCTACAAATTCTTCTATAGAATAGTGATCTCTGTCAAGATACGGCAGTGCAACCCTCCAGATTCTTTCCATTGTCAGCTCGTAAGAGCACGGTTTTAGGCTTTCATGATTAAACGGCTCGATTACAAGCCTTCCGCCGTCTATAGCTTGTTTTATTCCTCTGTCCGATAGCATATCTGAATGATAAAGAAAAAGTTTATA
Organism: Candidatus Aenigmatarchaeota archaeon; assembly: GCA_041645025.1. Taxonomy (GTDB): domain Archaea; phylum Aenigmatarchaeota; class Aenigmatarchaeia; order GW2011-AR5; family GW2011-AR5; genus GW2011-AR5. Next base: position 4,980 of record JBAZQV010000049.1, on the reverse strand, counting down.
AACCGTATCTCGGGTCCGTCTTTCTCTTAATCGCGAATATTTTTTCAAGAACCGCTAGTTCCGGCGCCGAGAGGAACTTCTCGTTCTTCTTGAGCGCCTTGTACTCGTTTGTGTTTATGTCCGTATAGAGGGTCTCGTTTTCCTTTACCTGTCTGCCAATGGTTGGGCCTGAGATGGATATGGCAACCTTGTCGCCCGTCTTTGCCTCGTCAACGTTCTGTCCCTGGCTTTGGATTTGTTTTATGCTGCCTGCTTTCTGGCCGTTGTCTTTTATGAGATCAGACCCTGGCTTGAGCAGGCCGTAGACTTCGCAGCCTATTATCGCTGGGTCGCTTGCACGAAAAACAGACCCAGGTATAAGTTTTATTTCTGCCGGCCTCGTAAGACCCTCTATTTCCTTCTTTTTTATCTTCTCTTCCTCATCCTCAACCCACTGATTATAATCTTCTATGAGCCTGTAAATAACGTCAGACTGCAGGAGCTTTATTTTCATGTCCTTTGCATAAGTCTGCACATCGTCCGTTGCTGCGCTGTTGAAGCCGATTACTATTTTGTAAAGAATGTTTGTATTTACTTCTGCACTCATTACGTCCTTTTTTGATATGGTGCCGATAGTAGCCTCGCGGATGGGGTGGTCCTTGAAAATAGTAAGGAGCGCCTCCAGGCTGCCCAGCGTGTCAGCTTTCAGAATGAGTCCTTCCTCATCCGTGCTTATCTCCACCTCTTCCATCTCCTTTTCCATTTCTTCCAGAAGTTTTTCCGCTTCTTCGAAGGTTTTCGCTGTTCTTATGGGTGAGCCTGCGATTACATTATCCAGTCCAGGCGCAACAATCTTGACGCCGGCAGCTGCATAAACAATATCAACGGTTTTGAATTTCTTTTCTGTTCTCATATCACGCATCGGCTCCGGCATCATCAGCGCGCGCACCTTTGCTATTATGGGACTTTTGCCGCCCACGATTAGATAATCATTTTTTTGTACCGAGCCGTCATGGATCACCGTATCAATAGTCATCCCAAGACCTGTCAGTTCCTTTACTTCAAGCACCATGCCTTCTGATTTTTCCGCGCTTACGAGCAGGTCCTTGAGAAATACCTGTGCCAGGCCTATCAGCGTCATGAGCAGGTCAGGAATTCCCTCTCCTGTCTTCGCAGATATGGGAACAGCCGCCACCGTTGTGGTGAAGTCCGCTATCCTGTCAAAGCGATCTGCCTTTATGCCTCTTTTTTCCAGCTGCCCTATTGCCTGGTAAAATTTCTGCTCAAATATGCCCTTGGCATCATCACTCTGCTTTGGAAAGTTTTCTATAAAACAGCCGCCAGGAACCCAGCCGTTTATTCTGTCTATCTTATTCATGGCGATTACAAAGGGGGTTTTTGTGCTCTTTAGTATCTCCAAGCTTTCTATGGTCTGCGGCATGAGCCCCTCGTTTATGTCTATGACAAGCACCGCGATATCTGCTATAGAGCCGCCTCTTTTTCGCAGCGTGCTGAAAGCCTCGTGGCCAGGCGTATCAATGAAAAGAAGTCCGGGTACGTTGATGGCAAAATTGAACCTCTCCAAAAGAGAACCGCATATATGTGCAATTATATTTTTTGCAATCATGGTAGTGGAAATGCTTTGGGTTATGCCGCCAGCTTCACGCGTTGCTATGGCCGTACCTCTAATCTTGTCTAGCAATGTTGTCTATATGGCTGCTTTTAGCAGATACCATGATCAACATGTGCTAAAATTGTTATTATCGGTTGCCTTAGCATAATGAACACCTGCTAGTAATCTCATAACCTGCTTCATTCCCCAGTGCAAGTATTTCAATTAATTATTTAAGTAAATGTTTTCGACTCTAAGAAATTGTTCTTTGGATATAATTAAGTTAATGTTTTCTGTATATTGTTGATTTCTGATTTATTCAGATTTTTCTATACCATGAACTTCATGGAAATCTTCTTCTTTGTAGGCTTCCTTCTTGCCCATCAATATAACGAGGATTCTGATCAGGAGAACAAGAAGAACAAATGCAAAAAGCACCTGTCCCAGCTGTCGCGAGACGAATGCGCCCTTCTCGATTATTGTGAAATGTATAAGCACAAGGAAGAAAGCTATGTATCCTGTTCTCTGCAACCGCTTCCATTTTTGGTAGCCCATTTTATGGATGGCCTTGCCTGTGGAGGTGACAGTCATCGCAGTGAATATGGCAAATGCTATTATTCCTGAAATTATTGAGTAGAAATTTTCTCCGGATACAATAGTGTTGAATTCCAGGATGATTGCACCGGCAGTGTGTATTGCCGCGAACAAAAATCCCCACAACCCGAGCGCTTTCCTGTATTTCAAGCGGGGCACGAAAATGTGTGGTTTTAGCCTGCTTAACGGTCCTAAAAGGAAGCAAAGTCCTATGACAAATGTAGCAGCTATTGCGAAGCTGTTGCTCGCAACGCCGGGAGTCATGGGTCTTGCTCTTATTACAACAATATAGAAAAGCGTAAGGAGGAAAACCAAGACAGGTATAATGTGTATTTTATGTTTCATAATTATTTACTTGCCTCATACATTAATAAATAAACATTCAACGTTATCAATTATTTCACATTCTTCTTAATCACGTCAATTATTATCGGCACCATCTGTTCAGGCCCGCCTATTACAGAGACATCTTTGACCATTCCTTTCTGGCGGTAGTATTTTAACAATGGTTCTGATTGTCGAACATAGGTGTCCTGCCTGTCCTTTATAGTCTCGTAGTTGTCATCCTTTCGCTGATAGAGTTTTCCGCCGCACTTGTCGCAGATGCCTTCTTTTTTCGGCAAAAGAGGTGGAAGACGTATATTGCCTCTTTTTATGTCGGCAATATTGTAAATGTTGCCGCACTTTTCGCAAATGCGCCGCGTAAGCGCTTTCTCGATTATTATATCCTCGTCAATTACAAAATTTACAACCAGATCAATCTTTGCCATTTTTTCAAGAGCATGGGACTGCTCCAGGTTTCTTGGAAATCCGTCAAGAATAAAACCCTTTTTTGCTTTCTCTAAACGTTCCTTGAACATGTTTATCGTGACGTCATCCGGAACAAGCTCGCCGTTTTTCATGTATTTTTCCGCAAGCTTTCCTAAAGGTGTTCCTGCGGCCACTTCGGCGCGGAACATGTCGCCCGTTGCAATGTGAACAATGCCAAGCTGTGGCGCTATGCGCGATGCATAGGTTCCTTTTCCGCTCCCCGGCCTTCCAAAAAATATTATTTTCATTTTTACCCTCTTTGCATTTATGAAAGCGAATGTTTAAATCTTTCCTTTATTGATAAAAATTTATTTCATATTTTTGTATATACATTCAACCTTCCGTCTGAATCTAAATGGCGAAAAATAACTTTTATTAATAATGTCGGGCTGCTCAAAAAATAAATCGCCGGGACTGGAAGGATAATGATATCCATGAACCCATGCTGCTTTTAGTTTTTCTCCATTGTAAGAGAACAATGCTATCATTGCCGGCTTGCCTTTTGCTAATTGAACTTTTCTGGCAGCCTGTGCGAATGCGATGCCGTCCATCTTGCCTTCACCTAGTTCAAGATCGGTTAATATAACATCATATCTTCCTTTTTCCAGCGCCGGAAGCGCTGATTCGCCATCTCTGAAATATCTAGGTTGTCCTTCTATTTCTTGAAACCCTGCTAACTTGAGCAGTCCATCCCAATATTCAGGTTCTGTATCGTCCACCACCATCGATATCTTGTCTAGAGGGTCTAAAACCCCGTTATTCAGATTCCATTCAAATTGAGCCACTACGAAATAAGTCATGCTATTTAATGGCGCAAATAGGCCATTGCCCAAAATCTGTTGTGTAAGTCTTGCCGGGCACTTTTTGAAGTTGATCATAAATTATGTCTGATAGTGGCTTTTCTATAACGCCAGTTATGTATTCCTGCAGTTCTATTGCTTCTCCCGGCTTTTCCAGCATCCTCGCAGTAAATTCTGTTTCCATTTGTATAAATGACAAAGGCTTGACGTCTCCGGTATGATGATTATGAAACCTCGTCTCTTCAATTATATGTCTCGCCATTTCAAGCAGGGTTCTTTGGTAATCGTTGCGGGGCTGGAAACCGCTTAAGCGTGAAAGAACTAGGTTGCCGATTACCGGGTATGTTACCAGGCGTCTTACATCATTAGGCAGTTCGCACAGATAAGGCATCTCGAACGGATCGCCAACCATATTTTCTGTATGTGCCTCAAACCAGTCGTGGACAGTTCTAGTTCTATCTTCCTCGCTTTGATCTTGGATTTGGGCGATAAGCGGCTGTAGTTTTTCCTGAAGCATGAAAAAACTATCTTGCAAGCCTTCTTAAAAGCAGAAGAGTTGCTAGAACAAAAATGTAATATGTTTCTTTGACTGGTAGCTACTTTCTTTTCCAAAGAAAGGAGTTAGTTTGTCAGTTCAATTTCAATATTTACTTCGCTTGGTATTCGGATTCTTGTTATTTGCCTTAGAACTCGGTCATTGGCGCCGACATCAAGCACTCGCTTGTGCACGCGCATTTCCCAGGTTTCCCAGTTGCCGCCGCCTCCGCCTCTGTGCATGCCGTCACCACACGGTGTCTTCATGACAGGAATGCGGAGCTTTTTTGTTGGCAATGGTATAGGGCCCGAAACGCCGACGCCAAGTTTTTGCGCCATGTCCTTTATTTCGCTACATATCTCATCCAATTGCTTTGGATTCTTTCCCGTAAGCTTGATCCTTGCTGTATTCATGATTAATTTAATTCGATGAATAACTATAAAAGCGTTTGAAAATTTCTGTTGTATCAACAATTCACGAAACCGGCTTCTAATCCCTTACAAGTTCCAGTCCAGTTATGCGATTTTCATCAGTTACAAATCCTTTCAGGTTAACAAGACTGCAAGAGCTTTCCAGAAAACTGTTTCCGGAAAACATCACAAAGCACGGGTTTGTGTTTATTGAAACATTGTATACAAGGAATATTTTGT
>JBAZQV010000048.1:0-6534 GCA_041645025.1 Candidatus Aenigmatarchaeota archaeon | reverse complement strand
TTAATTTCAGAAAAAGTCCAGTCTCCTAACTACTCGAATCTTGTATTTTCCGGATTTGTTGTGCTACCTTCACCAGAATCTTTGCTCCTCTAAGACAATTCCACAATCTTTGCAGTACTTGTTGTCGTGGGCCGGGTCGTAAGCCATCCTGTCCGAGCCACATTCCATGCAGTTCATTTTTCACACCCCGCACAATAGAAAATAGCCGTTTTACTATAAAGTCTATTGTGAACTGGCAACATATATTTCAAAAAGTAGAAATCCTTTTAACCATTACCACAACCAAGAGGTGATTCCTGTTAGAACAAGAGTCAAAATTATAATTAGAATTAGCCTTATCTTCTTTTTTCCTTCTTTACTTTTTTGGACTTTGCCTTTGTAGGACTCTTCTTGTAAATACGGCAGTCCTTATGTCTTACCATTTTTATTTCGTATTTCTGCAGACAGGTTTTTTTGTTTATCTTGCATTTTCCTGCACTAAGTTTTGGGCATACCATAGTTTTCACTCTTCGTTCTTAAGCGCTTCACAAGAGACGTCTAACGACGTCAGTCGTTTTTTGTGAAGGGCTTTCTGGACTCGGTTAAGACACACTTTCGCGCATTTTTCTTCGGAGCGACTCAGCCCCTATTCGAAAAAAGTGACATCTCAAAGCACGTTACAGCTGAACTTACTGACAAGGATTTTCAAGACGAGGTATAGTCCAGTCGTCTTAAACGAGTCGGTGCCAATAGTGGTGCTGAAGCTTAGCCTTTTCCAGGCCAACCGATATGTCCAAAAATTATTTACTTAATATAGCTATTAAAGTCGATGTATACTACAAAATATATGTTATAAAGGTGTGGCTTATCGTGTTGCTTGGTAATTACTTTTTTCAGTTGGATTTTATCACATCAAGAACTCGCTTCAAATTCCTCAATTCTATATCCTTTTCGCTTCCGCTTTGCATGTTGCGCAGTTTTATGATACCGCTTTTTGCTTCCTTTTCACCCACAACAATTGAAAATTTTATGCCTTTTGCATTCACGTATTCCAATTGTTTTGCAAGGGGTCTGCCCATGACGTCGCATTCCACGTTTATTCCAAGTTCGCGAAGTTGCTGGGCTATTTCCACGCACTTTTCTCTGGATTTTTCATCCACGCTAGCAATATAGACATCGACCTTGGTCTTTCCTAAATCCAGCTGGACCAGTTCCATCAAGCGGTCCACACCAAGCGATATGCCAACAGCCGGTGTTGGCTTACCGCCAAATCCCTCTATCATGTTGTCATAGCGGCCTCCGGCTGTAATTGTAAGATTACTTCCCTCCTGCATAATCTCAAAGACACTGCCGGTGTAGTATTCAAGGCCGCGCACCAGGCTCATGTCAATGCGCACGGGTACATTGAATTTTTTTAATCGTGCTGCAAGCTGTTCAAGTTCTTTCACGCCGTCGTCGATAAATTCTCTTATCTTTTCAATGCTGCTGGTTTTCGCAAATTCCATTATAGAACCAATGTCTTTTTCGCTGACTTTCTTTGATTTAAGTTCCTCCCTGACGCCGTCATCGCCTATCTTGTTCAGTTTGTCTATCGAACGCATAATGTCGACAACATCAAGTTTCAGCGATCCAAGGAAGGCGTTCAGTATTTTTCTGTTATTGATGCGCACATAGAAGTTTGATATGCCCATTTTTTGCAGTGCCTCGCAGGCGCAAGCAACCACTTCGGCATCGGCATCTATGCTGGAAGAGCCGAATGTATCTATGTCTGCCTGCCAAAATTCACGGTAGCGCCCGGCTCCTGGCCGGTCGTAGCGCCACACAGGACCCAGCTGGTAGCGGCGAAACGGTTTTGGCAGGTTAGGGTTGGCAGAAATTACACGAGCAGCAGGAACAGTAAAATCAAATCTTAATCCTAGCTCACGGTCGCTCTTATCTTTGAAATAATAAATCTCATCCTTTATTGCCTGACCGCTCTTGGCAGTGAGCAGCTCGAATTCCTCGAAAGCTGGCGTATCCAAAGGGTCAAAGCCCCACTTTTCAAAAACATTCCGCGCCGTATCTACTATAAACTGGCGCTTTATCATTTCCTCAGGCAGCAAATCGCGCGTGCCACGTGGGGGTTGGAACATAATAATCTATACTCCTCTGGTTCTTTTATTACTTCAGTTCTCCTATTTCTTTCTCAACTGCCTTCAGAATTTCTCCTTCTCTGATAAGTTTCGCAATAGCTTCTATGTCTGGATAAAGCGGCCTGTCTTTGTCAAGGAATTTTACGTATTTTCTGATCAAATCGTAAGCTGCTTTGACGCCTCTGCCCGGTGTGCCGCCGCGCAAATCCAATGCCTGGGCTGCTGCAAGGAGTTCTATAGCTATCACATATGACGTGTTATTGATTATTTTTCGTGTCTTGATTGCGGTGTTGGTTCCCATTGAAACAAAATCCTCCTGATCTGCTGCCGTAGGTATAGATCCTATTGCTGTTGGCGTGCATAGCATCCGGCTTTCGCATACTAGAGATGCCGCAGTGTACTGCGGTATCATTATGCCTGAGAAAAGTCCCGCACCCCTTATCAGAAAACCAGGCAGCCCAACATTCAGGTTAGGATTCAGAAGCCTGTTGATTCTTCTTTCAGAGATTACAGATAGTATAGCAATTCCAGTGCCAAGCATCTCCAAAGGCAAAGCAATAGGCGTGCCCTGAAAATTTGCGCCTGCCAGATACCTGTAGCCGTTTTCTTTTGGCACGAACAAAGGATTATCAGCGCCTGCATTCAACTCTATTTCAACCTGCTTGCGTGTGTAATTCAAAGAATCTTTTATTGTTCCGACAACCTGCGGTGTTGATCTTATGCTATAGGCATCCTGAACTCTTTCTTGCTTGATCAAAATTTTTGAACCTTCTATCAATCTTCTTATGTTTTCAGCACATTCGATGCCGCCTGTAAAGCCTCTCAGCCTAAGTATTTCATCCTCGAATGCCATGGTTACTGCTTTCAGCGCTTCAAAGGTCATGGCTGCTGCAATCTCAGAAGTTTTTATCAGAATATCCGAATCGTACACCTCTAGAGAAGCCATACCAGTTATCAGATTGGAGCCGTTTATAACAGCAAGGCCGTCTCTTATCCCATAATTTATTGGTTTCAATCCTGCGGCTGTCAGTGCAGCCAAGCCTGTCATCTTTTTTCCGTTGTAGAAAGCTTCGCCTTCGCCCATTGGCACCAGCATTGCCTGTGCCAGCGGTGCCAGATCGCCGCAAGCACCGACAGACGTCTTGCACATGACCGGCGTAACGCATCGGTTAATCATTTCTGTTAAAAATTCCACGACTTCCAGGCGCACGCCTGACACGCCTTTGCAGAGAACATTTATCCTTGATACTATAGCTGCCCTGGAATCTTCTATGCTAGCAGGCTCGCCGCAGCCGCCAGCGTGACTATAAATCATGTACTTTGAGAACTCCTTTGCCTGCTCCTCTGTAAGCAAAACACTCGCGAGCTCACCTATTCCTGTGGTTGTGCCATAGGCTGTCTCGCCTTTCCGAAACATGGTCTCAACAACTTCCCGGCTTCTCTTTATTTTCTCCAACGATTCGCTGCTTATTTCTATTTTTTCCATGTCTCTTGCTACTCTTACCAAATCTGTTGTTGTCAGCGATTCTCCATTTAATTCAATAGTCATACGTTAACCCACCGTCCATTTGTACATTTCGCAAGTCTCTCTGTATTGTTCAAATGCAATGCGCCTGACATCTTCGGTAACTTGCCCGTTTCTGTACATTTCGTCTGCTCTGCGAAAAACTTCATGATAAAAATCAACCGGATAATAACGACTCCCACGGTCGCAGAGCTCTGGTTTTTCTCTTCTAACTTTCTCTTCAATTTCATCATAAATTCTTTCACTCACTTAATCCACCTCTTAGCAAAATCTTGTCCGGATAAACGTAAGCAAAATTAAGCATATCGCGCTGGTTGATTGCCAAGCTTCGCCTAACAAAAGAAGGAATGGAAATGCGGTTCTTGCTCCTGACGTCCATAGGGCAGAAGCACCACTTGCTGTAAAGAAAATAGCCCAGGCTTACTTTCTTCAGCGCAATTTTCGACGGTATTTTTATGCGGCCTTTCTCGTCAACAGAAGCAGAAAAATTAAGTAAGGATCGAGAACCGGGCTTCGATATTTTTCTGGAGCTTATGCTGGGCAGGTCACATACTTGTGTGAACTAATCCACCAGTTTTACACTCCATGTTTATCACAACAATTATAGAAACATCAAGCCATTTAAAGTTTATGTGGGAAATAACCTTATATATTTGATATCCTATAAGATATCATTAAAGATATGTGGTTCAGATGCTTGATGTACGTTACCAAAATCTTAGAATAGAGCCCACACTGGCAGCCACTAGAGAGCTGATGAAATACAACAAAGACTTGGCAGATGTGCTAGAGGTGCTTGAAAGTGGATATGATTGCAGTGCATCGAAGCGAACTGAAAACATTATAGAAAAATGTCTGAAAAGAGGCGAGAAAGAAATAAAGGCTGTCGTAGCCAAGACAAAAGTGAAATATCCAGATGGCTACGAGGAAGAAGTATGGAGACTTGTGCATGTTGGCATAATCACATTCAAAAAGAGGTGAATAATTATGAAAAGAGACTTATGGGAAGCTGAACATCGATGCACAAACTGCAATAGCGTGATGAAAAAGGAATTCATGTCGATGGAGGGCATGAAAGTGAGATCATGGAAATGCACCAAATGCGACGAAATAGTTTTGCACCCCGATGATGCACAAAAAATGCTTGTCTTCAACAAAATCAAGCATGGCATACCGGTGAAAATAGGGACGCTTGGCGAGTCACTGATCATGAGATTCCCGAAAGAGGTGGCGGAATTCTACAAAATCTCAAAAGGTGGTGAAGTGGTAATCAGGGCTGAAGACACTAAGAAGCTAAAACTGGACTTGCAGTAATTTCTGCTTAAATATTCATTGTGTAAATAAAAATCATGCCAAATCAAGTTCACTGCGCACACATTCTGGTCAAAACAGAACAGGAAGCAAAGGCCATCCTAGAAGATCTGGCAGATGGTGCTAGCTTTGCTTCGGTTGCTCAGCAAAAATCGTTTTGTCCTTCGCGCAAAAATAGCGGCGACCTGAGCACCTTTGGCCGGGGCCAGATGGTGAAGCCTTTTGAAAATGCCGCTTTCAAGCTGGAGAAGGGACAAATATCCGGGCCTGTGAAAACAGAATTCGGTTGGCATATTATAAAGAGGCTGGAATAATGAAAAGTAAAGTTGAAACACCGAATGCTCCAAAAGCTACAGGTCCTTTTTCTCAGGCGGTTGTAAAAGACAACATGATATTTACTTCTGGTCAAATCTGTCTGACGCCAGAAGGAAAAATGCTCGAAGGAAGTATCGAAGAACAGACCCATCAAATAATGAAAAATCTGAAAGTGATCCTTGAAGCAGCTAGTGTGTCTTTTGAACAAGTTGTTAAAACTACAATCTACGTTACTGATATGTCAATTTATGGAAAAGTCAATGAAGTTTATGGCAGCTACTTTTCAGCACCTTATCCCGCAAGAGAAACTGTTTGCGTTAAAGAATTGCCTCTAGGCGCAAAAATAGAAATCAGTATGATTGCTGTTAAATAAAAAGAGGGCAGCTAGCGGGATTTGAACCCGCCCTCGGGGCTTTCTGTAAACTTTTCAAAAGTTTTCCACAGGCCCAGATGCTACCAAGTTTTGCCACCTTTTCTTTTGAAAAAGCGTCTACACCATAGCTGCCATCTCTAAAAATGCTTACGCACTTCAATCTACTTTAAAGTAAGAATATTTAATAAAGAAGTGGGCTCACTGCTCCTGATATCCCAGTAGCTTAATCTTCAGCGCCTTTTCCAGTTTTTTAGCAAGCTCGTCCGTAGGACGCATGCCGCGTTCGACGCGTTCCAGTACAGAGGCCTTCTCGTTTATCTTCTTTCCTAGGTCCTCCAGATTGAGTCCTGCTTTGGTGCGTGAACTCATTATAATTTTTGAGAAATTGGGGTATATAGTGTTGAAATCCATTCTGCTTTGGCGTTTATCACCTATCTCCACACGTATTTCTGTCTTTTTGCCTAGATTGGAGCATGTGTCGCAAACAGATAATACGGTTCCCTCGATCTCTGCCTGAACCAGATGGGCATTACGGCCGCACAATTCGCACTCCATATTTTTCTGATTGTTGGAAAGCTTATAAATTATAATAATAAGGATATCGGTATGAAGTACGCGCTGAACATCATAATATGCAATATCATTAGCTTCAGCCCTATTCAGATTATTATTGCCTAAAATGGCGATGATTTGACCCTGCTTCTATTCCTTCAGATTTTTGGCAGGAACAAACCTATGTTTGAGGTGAAAAAAATGCAAGTTTGTGCACATGTCGGAAGGAATAATACAAGAGAGCACGTAGTCGGAGAAAGAGAATTCACAACTTACGATGGAAAAACAGTCGTAGATGGAGAATTAATTCAGAGAGGTCCTGACTATTTTGCGCGGATTGGAAAAAG